>CAMJIC010000081.1 GCA_946405675.1 uncultured Clostridia bacterium | reverse complement strand
ATGAGCGTTTGGACAAGTCAGATGTACAAGTTATTCTGTAACAGATCCTAAGAAAGAGGAAGGCCCTGACGGTCATCAAAGCCTTCCTTCCGGAATGATGCGCATTCGTTTTTATGCCAGGCCTTGCCTGTCCAGAGGCGGGGCTATGGAGTCATTTTTTCGGATTCCTCATGCCTTTCTCTCCGACCATGGATGCGGGGGAGTGATCCGCCTGATGCGGAGACAGACCTAGCCTTTATTTCTGAGATATTCGTCGATTCCCTGTGCCGCCTTCTTTCCGGCACCCATCGCCAGGATCACCGTAGCTGCACCTGAGACAGCGTCTCCGCCGGCAAATACACCCTCCAGGGAGGTTTTTCCCTGCTCATCATCTGCGACGATACAGTGCCTTCTGTTGACTTCAAGTCCTTCCGTTGTGGATGAGATCAGGGGATTCGGCCTGGTGCCCAGTGCCATGATCACGGTGTCACAGGCAATTTCAAACTCTGACCCTTCCACAGGAACGGGACGTCTTCGTCCCGATGCGTCAGGCTCCCCAAGCTCCATGCGGACACAGCGGATCCCGCTTACCATGTCATTTTCCCCGGCAAGGATCTCCACCGGGTTGGTCAGCATGTGGAACTGGATTCCTTCTTCTTTCGCATGGTGGACTTCCTCCGCCCTGGCAGGAAGCTCCGCCTCTGAGCGGCGGTATACGATGTGAACCTCAGCGCCAAGGCGCAGCGCCGTCCTTGCGGCATCCATCGCGACATTTCCGCCGCCGACGACAACGACCTTGCTGCCATGGGCGATGGGCGTATCATAGTCCTTCCGGAACGCCTTCATCAGATTGCTTCTGGTCAGGTATTCATTGGCCGAGAATACACCCTTGGTCTGTTCCCCGGGAATATCCATGAACATCGGAAGGCCGGCGCCGGAACCGATGAACACCGCTTCAAATCCCTCTTTTGTCATCAGATCCTCGATCGTGACGGATCTGCCGACGATCACGTTGGTCTCAATCTTTACCCCAAGGGCCTTCACATTCTCGATCTCCTTCGCGACAACCGCGTCCTTGGGAAGACGGAATTCCGGGATCCCGTAGACAAGCACGCCGCCTGCCTTATGCAAAGCTTCAAAGATCGTGACATCATAGCCCATCTTTGCCAGGTCTCCCGCACACGTCAGGCCGGCAGGACCGGATCCGATCACGGCCACCTTTTTTCCTTTTTTCTGCGCGGCACCCTTCATCTTCAGGCCATGTTCCCGCGCCCAGTCGGCGACAAAACGCTCCAGTTTTCCGATGGAGACAGGATCCCCCTTTGCACCGCGGATGCATTTCCCCTCGCACTGCCGCTCCTGCGGACATACACGGCCGCAGATTGCAGGCAGGGAGCTGGACTGCGAGATCACCTCGTAAGCCTTTGTGTAATCTGACTCCTTAATTGCCGCGATAAAGGATGGAATGTCGATATTGACCGGGCAGCCGGCCACACAGTGCGGCTTTTTGCAATGCATGCAGCGCGCTGCCTCCGCAAGCGCCTCCGCTTCCTGATAACCGAGGCAGACCTCGTCAAAATTCATGGCACGTACCTTCGGATCCTGCTCCGGGACGGGAACCTTCTCCATCATATTCGTTGTTGTCCTTGCATCAGCCATCACTGCTCACCTCCGCATTCTCCACATCCACCATGGTGGGTCTTTCCTTCCTTCCAGGCGAGAAATGCTTCCCCCTCCTGCGTCTTATATAGCGTCTGGCGCTTCAGGGCAAGATCAAAGTCAACCTTGTGTCCGTCAAATTCCGGTCCGTCCACGCAGGCAAACTTCACTTTTCCGCCCACCATCAGGCGGCAGGCGCCGCACATCCCTGTTCCGTCCACCATGACCGGGTTCATGGAAACGATGGTATGAAGTTTATATTTTTTGGTTGTCAGGCAGAGGAATTTCATCATAATCGTCGGCCCGATACAGACACAATGGTCATAGGAATGGCCTTCCGCGATCAGATCCTCCAGGCATTTGGTCACCATGCCGCTCCTGCCATAAGAGCCGTCGTCTGTGGTCACGTAGACATTCGCGACCTTCTTCATCCGCTCCTCCAGCATCACAAGGTCTTTGCTGCGGGCGCCGATGATCACGTCGCTCTCGATTCCATGCTCATGCAGCCATTTTGCCTGGGGATAGATCGGGGCTGCGCCGACGCCGCCGGCAACAAAGACGATCTTCTTTTTCTTCAGTGCTTCGATGGCTTCAGGCTCCTCGGACTCACAAAGATCCGACGGCTTACCCAGGGGTCCGACAAAGTCCATCAGGCAGTCGCCCGCTTTCAACATTTTCAGCCTGCTTGTCGTCAGGCCGACCGGCTGATAGACAAGCTCGATGGTACCCTTTTCACGGTCATAGTCCGTGATCGTAAGCGGGATCCGCTCCCCCTGCTCATCGATCTTCACTATGATAAACTGTCCGGGAAGGCAGCGGGACGCGACACGCGGCGCCTCCACGATCATCTCATAGTTCGGACCGGAGAGGTTTCCGGCTTTCAGAATTCTATACATAGTTAACCTCCATCTGATTCCGTTCGGGCTCAATATCCCATCCGCGATAACAGCAGCGATATTGCCTCGGGATCATTTGCTTGATGAAACATGTCTGCATAAAATGCATTTTTCTGAACAATTATAAATACATTATTAGTTCTGTTCAAGATAATTTTCGAATTGCTCCTCGCTCATCAGGACTTTTCTTGGCTTTGTCCCTTCATCCGGACCTACGATGCCTGCGTCAGACAACTGGTCCATGATCCGCGCGGCACGGTTGAAGCCGATCTTGAACCACCGCTGGAGCATTCCGATGGATGCCTTATCCTTCTGGATGATAAAACGCCCTGCCTCCGCAAAAAGCTCATCCGTGTCGCCGCCTCCCCCGGAGCCGGAGGATACAGACGCGGCCTGGATCTCCTGCATGCGTTTTTTCATAACCTCCTGTCCCTGGGGAGAATCCTCGCGCTTGATGGAATCCACCACGCTTTGTATTTCCTCATCCGACACGAAGGCACCCTGCACGCGGACAGGCTTCTTATATGTCTGCGGCGCGAACAGCATGTCGCCGTTCCCCAGCAGCTTTTCCGCGCCGGTCATATCCAGGATCGTCCTGGAGTCCGTACCGGACGATACCGCGAATGCGATCCGGGACGGGATGTTCGCCTTGATCAGGCCGGTGATGACATCCACGGAGGGACGCTGCGTCGCGATCACCAGATGGATTCCGCAGGCTCTGGCCAGCTGGGCCAGGCGGCAGATCGCATCTTCCACTTCATTTCCCGAAACCATCATCAGGTCAGCCAGCTCATCCACGATGATCACGATCTGAGGCATCTTCTTGGGCGCGTCAGGGACGCCTCCCTTGATCAGCGTATCCACCTTTGCATTGTATCCCGCAAGGTTCCTGACGCCGACCTCAGCGAACTGCTGGTAGCGTCTGGTCATTTCCGCAACACCCCAGTTCAGGGCGCCTGCTGCCTTCTTCGGATCCGTCACGACCGGAATGAACAGGTGCGGGATCCCGTTATAGACCGACAGCTCCACGACCTTCGGGTCGATCATGATCATCTTGACCTCGTTCGGATCTGCATTATAGATGATCGACATGATCAGGGTATTGATAAACACTGATTTTCCGGACCCGGTTGCGCCTGCGATCAGAAGGTGGGGCATCTTTGCGATATCCGAAACGATGATCCGCCCGGAGATATCCTTGCCGACGGCGTAAGAAAGCTTCCTGGAATGGTTTTTCCTGAACTCTTCCGAGTCGATCAGCTCGCTCAGGTATACCATGGAGGTCTTCTTGTTCGGGATCTCGATCCCGACGGCTGCCTTTCCGGGGATCGGCGCTTCGATCCGGATGTCAGGAACCGCAAGGTTCAGCTTCAGGTCGTCCGCAAGGTTTGTGATCTTGCTGACCTTTGTGCCCAGCTCAGGAAGAAACTCATACCTGGTGACACTGGGGCCGCAGCTGACCTCCGTGATCCTTGCCTTTACGCCGAAGATGGCAAGCACCTCCTCCAGCTTCCGGGCGGTTTCCCGGACTTCGTCATCCTCGACATCATTGTCTTTGCCGGTTGGCTTCGTCAGCAGATCGACAGAGGGAAATTCATACGGGATTTCTTCTTCCTCCTGCGCCTGCTGCTCAATCTCCCTGGCGACAGATTCCGCCTCCTGCTGCGTCTCCGCCTTTGTCATCTTCTCAGAGGGATCCGCCTTTTTCTTTGACGCAGACGCTCCCGCCTTCCAGATGTCCTCTGCGGTCACGGGAGTCCCGCCTGCGGCAAGCCCCACCGCTTCATCCTCGTCAGGATCCATGATCTCAGGTGCCGGATCGTCTTTCCTGGCTGCGCTGGCAGTATCTGTCCGCTTCCTGCCGCCCTGCGGCGCAGGCAGATTGTCCGGCTGCAGATCCTGATCCGGAAGCTCTTCTTCCGGCTGTTTTTCCGGATCTGATATCTTGCCTGTGTCCGTGCGTCCTCCGCGGTGGATCGTAAAGGAATGTGGACGAACCTCTTCCTCCTCCATTCCTGCTGTCTCCTCATCCACAGCTTCAGGCACCGGCGCTGTCTCCTTGCGGGCAGCCTGCGGTTTCCTTCGGCCAGGCCTTGCTGCGATGCGCTCTTCCTCTTCCGCTCCGCCGGTCTTACTGTCTTCCATGTCTGCAGTTTCATCAAGCCGCAGGAACCTGGCAGGGGCTGCCTGTTTCGTCCCTGGTTTTCCTTTTGCGGCAGCATCGTTTCCGATGTCTTTTCTGCTTCCAGACACAGGATATCCGGGGAATTCGGTAATTACGCCATCCGGAGAAGAAGGCTGCCTTTTCGCAGTTCCGAAAACGACCTGATCCGGTGTCAGGTCAGGATGAGGTTCCTCTTTTCTGTCAGAATTCTTCGTGTCGCCAAAAAGATCCGTGATAATCTTTTTACCACTCTTTTTGAGAGCTTTGCCGCGGGATCCTGTTTCCTCTTCATCTCCAAGCACCTGATAGAAAACCGGTGAAGCCTGGATTCTGCTTCCCTGGGCTGCTTCTTCCCGCTCCCTACGCTCTTTTCTGGCCTCCGCTTCCCGGAGCCGAAGCTCACGTTCCTCCCTGCGCCGCTGTTCCCTTTCCAGGCGAAGCTCTTCCCGCTCCAGCCGGATCTCCTCGTTCCGGAGCCTGCGCTCTTCCAATGCTTCCGAGCTTTTCCGGCCTGTGCTGACGAACAGTGCTTTCTGTGTGATCAGCGCGCCAAACAGGAAGATCGCAATGATAAAGACCACCCAGGTGCCCACGGTTCCTACCGTAGGCTGGAAAAAGAGGATCAGCGCCCCTCCGATCGCGCCTCCGCCGCTGTGGTACTGCTGCCCCACCTCAAAATAATCAGCAATCGAATTGCCGGTCATATCGGAGTAGCTGGCCAGCTGCAATACGCCGCAGAAGACGCAAAACAGCACTGCCGCGGAGACGGTACGGATCACAGCGACCCTGTCGGAGTGCGTTGCCATGAGATACAGCGTCAGAAAGAATACCAGAAAGGGAAATACATAGGCATTGGTGCCCATGATCCCAAAGAGAAGATCCCCAAAAGAATTCCCCAGCTTTCCCCCGAATCCGACGACGCAGATAAAGATCAGCACGGATGCCCCGAGAAGGCACCAGCAAAGCACCTCCGTATTCATGACCGGATCGAGGGTCCGGTACGAAGAACGCTGCCCGGTGCGGTAAGAAGAACTCTTCCGCGCCGCAGAAGAGTTCCTTTTTACACTCGTTGTTTTCTGACTGCCGGAGGCTTTTCTGCTTCCGGAGGCTTTCCGTGTGCCGGAACTTTTGGCAGTCCCGGCTTTTTTTCTTGTATTACCAGCCATGCTGACGTTTCCTATTCTCCCCTTTCACTCTGTGCATTTCTTCATCATCAGAGCCTGTTCTGAACAGCTACGTGTGTTATACGATAATACAATGTAACTGTTCAGAACCCGTTCTGGACAGTTACGCATCGGGCGATGCTTTGCATCCTGAATTGCCCGATGCCACTTGTTTTACGCTTTCATATGCCCTCAGCAGCGAGTGCTTCAGGCTGTCCTGAACAGTTACGGTGCAATTACATAAGAACAAAATGCCCTACAATCGCACATGCACCTGCCACAAAACAATAATATGCGAAAATCCGCATCTTCCGGCTGAGCACCATCTGCCCAACGATCCGGATGGAGATATAACCGAAGATGGCAGCAAATATCATTCCGCAGGTGTAACTTCCCATCATGGAAGCACTCATGCTCTCATTGGCCAGATCCTTGATTTCAAGCACTGCGGCGCCCAGAATCGCGGGGATCGACAGGATGAATGAATATTTCACCGCAAATTTGCGCTCAAAACCGCAGAAGGTGCATGCCGCGATGGTGGTTCCGGACCGGGAGATCCCCGGCAAGGTCGCGAACCCCTGTGCAATTCCGATCAGCACGCCTTCGCCCCAAGAAACATCCCTCGGGATCTTCCAGCAGTTCTCCACCCGGTCTGACAGATAAAGGATCACACCGGTAATGAGCAGGCAGATCCCGGGAACCAGCAGGGTTGCGGACGCATCCTCGATCAGCTTCCTTCCGAAATACCCGATCAATCCTGTCGGGATGGTGGAAACGATCACAAGGACAACGAACTTCCGGTAATTCGTCCGTATGATCCTGCGGTACTGCCGGGGGCTTTCGGTATTGTTCGGCGTGACGGCCATCTTCAGGTTCACGAACAGGTCTGCAAGCATCTTGCATGCTTCGATGACCAGCTTGCAGATATCCTTCCAGTATACCAGGAATACCACGACTAGAGTCCCGACATGCAGCATGACATCAAAAGCCACGCTTCCTCCGGTATCGATGTGAAACAGATTCTGAAAGATCGCCAGGTGGCCTGAGCTTGAAACCGGAAGAAATTCCGTCAGCCCCTGAACGATTCCCAGAAAGATTGCCTGAAAAACAGACATGTCAGCTCCTTTTCATAACGAGTAACAGTTCAGATCATTTCGTCCTGAACTGTTTTGCCATTCCGATGTGCGGATCTTACCCGGTTTTTACATGGGGATACAGATGGAAATACCGATCCTTCATTTCCAGAACCATCTGTACATACAGATCCAGGCACTCTTCCATCCTGCCTTCCCTGATCTTCCTGATGCAGGGATCAATATACTGCTCCCAGATCCGGTCATAGACAGACCGGGCATCAGGCTGCATATTGATATGCTTTACAATGGAAGGGGCAATGTCATAATATTCCCGGATCAATACATCCCCATCCTTTTTGGATGCCATGTAGGTATCCCGGTAATCGCGCAGCAGGTTCAGCTCATCGCAGTCATCCGCCATCCCACGGAACTGGCAGGCTGCTGTTGTGATATAGCACCACTTTCTGTGAAATCCCTTTTCGATTTCATCATAGCCGGCCGCCTTGATATTGGATTTCGGAAACGCTTCCTTCCACCTGAGCTGCATATGCTCGATCAGCTTGCCGGAAGATTCGCCCTGGTACTGAAGAATCGCCGGGAAAACGTATCCCGCTACCGCCAGAGACTGGTTGATGAAGAAAACGTCCCTCTTTCTGCGCGGCGTTAAGTCATAGAGTTCCTTTGCCCGGTCAACAAATCCCTTTGCCATGTTGTCCAGCATGGTATCCGGCTCTCCGACGGACAGGTAAAGCCGCTCAATCGCATCCATCGCAGGAACCAGGTTCAGATAAAACTTCTGAAATCCGTCCGGATAAAGGCCACGCTTAAAGCTTTGAATCAGTCGTTCAGGATCCTCCAGCATGGAAGTCATTCCTTCCATCGCGGTCTGATAATCCGTCATTTCAGGTTACTCCTCCTCGAGGTTGGTGTAGACAGCCTGCACATCATCGCTCTCATCCAGAAGATCCAGGATACGGTTCAGGTTCTTGATGGCAGTTTCATCCGTAAGCGCCACATAGGTTTGCGGAATCATCGAGATCTCAGCGGATGCCATGGGGATTCCCTTTTTTTCCAGCGCTTCCCGGACCTGGGAAAATGCATCCGGATCCGTCATAATGACATAGGAATCCTCTTCCTCCTGAAAATCATCCGCGCCGGCGTCCAATGCCTCCATCATCAGGTCATCGGCTTCCATGGAGACCTCTTCCTTGTCGATGATGATCTGTCCCTTCTTGTCAAACATGAAGGAGACGCAGCCTGGTGTCCCGACGTTTCCCTGGCCTTTGGAAAACGCAGCTCTCACGTCTGCTGAGGTACGGTTGCGGTTATCCGTCAGGGCATCCACGATGATCGCAATTCCGTTGGGTCCGTATCCCTCATAGGTGACCTGCTCATAATTCACCGCATCCTGATTGCCCGCTGCCTTTTTGATCCCGCGTTCGATGGTATCATTGGGCATATTGGAAGCCTTTGCCTTTGCAATGACATCACGAAGCTTGGAGTTGTTATTGGGATCCGCCCCGCCTTCCTTGACAGCAATGGCGATCTCCCTGCCGATGATGGTAAAGATCTTCCCCTTCGCTGCATCATTGCGCTCTTTTTTATGCTTGATATTAGCAAATTTGGAATGTCCTGACATAATGATTCTCCTTTGTCTTAGCTGACGGCCTTGCCGGCCTTTGACCTTTTCCGTGTCACTGTATCGAACTTCAGAACCTGTCCTGAACAGTGGTTTTTAGCTTCCTTCGACGCGTGTCACATCGAGCCATCCGATCATGGTTCCGCTGATGCTCAGAATCCGGAACTGATAACCCAGTGACGCATCCTCAATCACGCGGCCCCTGTCCTTTGCTGTCGGGATATGTCCCAGCTTTTCCGTCAGGTAACCACTCAGTGTGTCATAATCCTCCTGGTCGATCGTCTTCTGAAGAGCTTTCTCCACATCTTCCAGCAATGCCTTCCCGTTCATCCGAAGATGCCCGTCGCCGGTTTCGGCGATCAGCTTTTCTTCGCTGTCATATTCATCCAGGATATTCCCGACGATCTCTTCCAGAATATCCTCCATGGTCACAAGGCCGCTGGTCTGCCCGTATTCGTCGACCACGATCACCATCTGCTTCCGGCTCTCCTGCATCTGGCGGAAGAGCTCATCCAGATCCACCGTCTCCGGAATGAATTTCACTTCCCTCAAAAGATGCGGGATCTGTGCAATGCTCATGTCATGATACTGCCCTTTCAGATGAAACAGCGTCGCATCCCTCAGGTACAGGGCTCCGATGATATTATCGATGCTCCCGTCAAAGACCGGGAATCTGGAATTGGGCGCATTAACCATATACCGGATCGCATCATCCAGAGTAAGGGAAGCTTCCAGCGCGTCGATGTCCCCTCTGTGGGTCATGATGTCATGCGCCTGCTTGTCATCGAGCTGGAAAATGTTCGAGATCATCTCGGCTTCGTCTTCATCGATCGCCCCCTGCTCATGGCCCTCATTCACCATGGAGAGAATCTCGTCCTCTGTCACCTCATCCTCAAGACTTTTCGGATCCTTCCCCGCAGCCATGGCCGGCAAACCGGCAAGGAATGAAAGCACAGCTGTGAAAGGCAGAGCCAGAAGATTCAGGACATTGCAGATCCCGCTCAGTGCCCCGGCAAGCTGCTTTTCATACATCTTCCCGAGATTATAAGGCAGCGCCGCGCCAAACAGGCAGACAGCCGCAGTAAGGATCAGGGCCCACACATAACGATTCAGCTTCAGACATACGCTGACGGCAGCACACCCAAGGCAGGAAGTCAGGATCAGCCAGAACCATACGCTCCTGAGAAGGTGCGGCAGCCTCTCCCGGTCCTTCCGGATCTGTTCGATGGCTCCTTCCCTGATCAGAAGGCGCCCATCCTCATCAGGCTCCAGATCACTGTCTGAAATGCTGCTGACGGCTGAATAATAAGCCATCGTCAAGGCATCGATCACGATCAGCAATATGCAAATTACGATCCGCAAAAGAGGATCTGCACTGTCTCCCATACAGCTTTCTCCTGCCAGTCAATCAATTATCCGAAGGTAATTGTACAGAATTTGTAACTGTTCAAAACCTGTTCTGAACAGTTACTCATCGGGTGTCCTGAATCGCCCGATATAACGAATCTTCGCTTTCTAACCTTTAA
>CAMJIC010000080.1 GCA_946405675.1 uncultured Clostridia bacterium | reverse complement strand
TAGCCTGCCCAGCCGGGCAGTGAACAGAAACGCTGGCAGGAGTGTGACTTGTAACTACAGATCATCGGTATGCAGGAAGTGACCTGTAACGACCACTGGACATCAGGAATTGAATCATGCTAATCTAATTTCGGTGAAATAAGGAACTGCTCAGGATTTCTCTGTTATGATTGAGCAGATCCA
Organism: uncultured Clostridia bacterium; assembly: GCA_946405675.1. Taxonomy (GTDB): domain Bacteria; phylum Bacillota; class Clostridia; order Lachnospirales; family Lachnospiraceae; genus Porcincola. Next base: position 9,967 of record CAMJIC010000080.1, on the reverse strand, counting down.
AAGCAGTTTTGATATTGACGGAGGTATGTTTGATGTCATGGTATAACGAAGCGGTTTTTTATCATATCTATCCGCTGGGGCTGTGCGGTGCCCCGAAGAAGAATGACTACAGTGAGCCGGTTCACAGGCTGAATACTTTGATTCCCTGGATCGATCACATCAGGAAGCTCGGGTTTACTGCCCTGTATATCGGCCCTTTGTTTCAGTCTGTAGGACACGGATATGAGACGACTGACTACAAGCTTCTGGACAGCCGGCTGGGGACGAATGAAGACCTGAAGGAATTTGTGGCTGCCTGCCATAAGGCAGGGATCCGGGTGATTTTTGACGGTGTGTTCAACCATACAGGCCGTGATTTCTTTGCGTTCAAGGATATTCAGGCAAACCGGGAGAATTCCGCTTATAAAGACTGGTACTGTAATGTGAACTTCTGGGGAGATACAGAGTACCATGATGGATTTTCGTATGACAACTGGGGCGGCTTTAATCTGCTGGTGAAGCTGAATCAGAGGAATCCGGCAGTCCGGGATTACATCTGTGATGTCATCCGCTTCTGGGTGAATGAGTTTGATGTGGACGGGATACGGCTGGATGCTGCGGATGTTCTGGATTTTGAGTTCATGAAGGCGCTGCGCCGGACGGCGGATGAGGTGAAGGAAGACTTCTGGCTGATGGGAGAGGTCATCCATGGGGACTATTCCCGCTGGGCGAATGAGAACACGCTTCACAGTGTGACGAATTACGCGCTCCATAAGGCGTTGTACTCCGGGCATAATGACCACAACTATTTTGAAATTGCCCATACGGTGAACCGTACCAGGGATATGGTACCGGATCACATCAGGCTGTACAATTTTGTGGATAATCACGATGTGGAGCGGATTTATACCAAGCTGATGAACAAGGCGCATTATACGCCGGTTCATATCCTGCTCTATACACTTCCCGGTATCCCGTCGGTGTACTATGGCAGCGAGTTTGGGATCGAGGGCAGGAAGGAGCAGTATTCCGATGATTCCCTGCGTCCTTTTATTGATCTGAAGGATCATGCGGATGCTGCTGAAAAGAATCCCTGCACCGGGCTCATTGCGTCCCTGGGAAGTATCCATGATCAATGGAAGCAGGAGCTGGTGTATGGCGATTACAGGCAGCTGTGCCTGACGAACCAGCAGTTTGCCTTTGGCCGTGGCAGCCTGATCGTGGCGGTCAATAACAGTGACGGGGAAGCATGGATCAATGTGGAGGCCGGAAGAGAGGGCGGCTACGTGGGACTGCTCAGCGGAAGGCGGCTGGAGTGTTCCGGGGGAAGGCTGAATTTCTCTCTTCAGGGCTGCAGCGGAGACGTCTTCGTCCCAGAGGCGGAGCTGGCCGGACGGGAAGGTACGCAGGTGAAGGATGCAGATATCCTGCAGCAGGAGAGGTTGGCAGAGGGAACGTGCGCGGCAGAAGAAGAGGCTGCGGAGAAAGCGGCATCGGTGAAGGATGCGAATGAAGGCGCCGCTGCGCAGAAGAACCCAGATTCATCGAATGTGGCTGCATCGTCCGAAAAGGTTCAGGCAGGAGCAGGTGAGGTGTCCGGCAAGGTTCAGACAGAAGCAGATGAGGCGTCCGGCAAGGTTCAGGCAGAAGCAGGTGAGGCGTCCGGCAATGCTCAGACAGAAGCCGCTGAGCCGTCCGGTGAGGCTTCTGCTCAGGCAGAGACGCTGGCCGGGCAGGCAGTGCCCGAAACGGAGATTCCCGATATCCCGTATGATCTGATGACGGTCAGCCAGCTTCAGGCAGTGATTTTGTCCAAGCTTGCCAAAAACGGCCCGGTGACAGACCAGATGCGCCGGGATGTAGCGGAAAATGTATGGCATAATTCTCTGGTGAACTGGGCGAACAGCTTCTGACGGCCGCAGGCCGCATCCTGTGCATCGTGGCGTATGCGTAAGGATGCAAAGAACCAGAAAAAGTAACTGTTCAGAACGGGTTCTGAACAGTTACCAGAAAAAGAGGTTTATGATGAAATTTGAAACGATATTGAGCATGGCAAGGGAGATGGCTGCAAAGGCGGATATTTCCGGGATTGATTTTATGGCTGTACAGATTGATATCGGGGGAGAGCAGCCGGGCGTGTTCTATGTGGAAGTCAAGGACGGCAGGATCAGTGTGGAGCCTTATGAGTATTACGACAGGCAGTGCCGGATCCAGATCAGCGGCGAGGATTTTAACCTGCTTCTTCAGGGGAACCTGGATCCGGTAAAGGCTTTTGAGGCGGGCAGGCTGAAGGTGGAAGGAGACCTGGACAAGGCACTGGTATTTGCTGACCTGGTGCAGAATCGTGTGAAAGGGTAATCCTGAAAGTGTAATTGTGAAAGGGTAATTGTAAAAAGGTAATCATTAAAATGAAAAAAGAAACAGTGATCAAGATTGCGGCCGGGGCGGCAGCCAGTGCTGCAGGAGTGGCAACGGGGATCGGCTCAGCGATGCTGTTTAACAGGACGCTTCCAAGGCCGGCGGGAACCAGCGAGGATATTATCAAAGAGTTTGCGGATCCTGCGAAGATGGCGGAGTATAGACTCTCCATGGCTCCTGTGGGGGAATGGATGGAAAAGCAGAATCTGGAGGATGTCTTCATCCATTCCAGTGACGGACTTGTGCTGCATGCGTATTATCTGCCGGCCGAAACGCCTTCGGGACGGCTGGTTATGCTGCACCATGGCTTTACCAGCAATGCCATGGATAATTCCACCCATGCCATGTTCTTCCACAGCCAGGGTTATGAGGTCTTGCTGCTGGATGCGAGGGCGCACGGGAAGAGCGAAGGGCAGTATGTAGGCTTTGGCATATTAGACCGGTTCGATACGCTGGACTGGGTCAGGTATTGCCGTGAGCGGTTTGGCAATGATATCCGGATTGTGCTTCACGGGACTTCCATGGGCGGTGCCACGGTGCTGATGGCGTTGGGGCTTCCTGAGATTCAGGAGACGGTATCTGCAGTCATTGCGGACTGCGCCTACACCTCACCCTATGATATTTTCGCCCATGTGATCCAGAAGGATTACCACCTGCCCGCTGCCCCCATTTTGAAAGCCACCGAGATCCGCTCGAAAGCGGTTGCCGGATATGGCTTCAGTGACTGCTCTACCCTGGATACATTGAAGGACAACCGGGTTCCGGTCCTGCTGATCCATGGAAAGGAGGATCGATTTGTTCCGACATGGATGAGCGAGAAGAACTATGAAGTGTGCCCATCCAAAAAACGGCTTCTCCTTGTGGAGAATGCGGGGCACGGCTCCAGCGTATTTGAAAACCGTGAGCTGTATGAGCAGACCGAGAAGGAATATCTGGAAGATGTTTTCGCTCAGGAGAAGGATGAAGTGAAGACTGCAGAAAAAGCTGAAGGGAAAACGGAAGTTGATGATTAAATAGCCAGACAGATTGCATCCGGAAGTCAGATATAGACGCAGAAAAAACATGAGTCTATAGAGAAGAGCCTAAGGTTCTGTCCGGGAAATACTTTTCAGGATTCGGACAGATTTCAAATCCCTGAAACAGGCAACAGGTGGAGACGAAGAAGCAGGGATAGCAGCAAAAAACAACAGGGTACCGGTTGGAGGAAAGGAGGTCATGGGCCGGTATCAAGCAAGGAAACATCGGATTTACAGGGAGAAAGAAACAATGAAGGAATTGAATCTGAATGGTGCCGTTGTGCAGGCTTACCCGCTGACTGCGGCACAGCGTATCCATTATTACACAGTCTCTGCCTGCCACAGAGAAGAGCTGCTGAACATTGCCACCGGTTTTTACATCCAGTATGATGCCATCGATTTTGAGACACTCAGGGAATGCATCTATGATGGGTATCAGAAATTTGAGTCTATGCGTCTGAGGCTTTGCCCGGATGAAGAAGGGAACCTGTACCAGTATCTGGTTCCGACAGAGGACAGGGAGATCCGCATCGTGGATTTTTCCCATTGGCGTGAGGAGGATGCCCATGAGGAAATGAAGCGGTGGAGCCGTATCCCTCTGCATATGGATGGCGGCCCCATGAACGAGATCGTTATGGTGAAGCTGCCGGATTATTATAATGGGATTTATATGAAGGTCCATCACATGACCATGGATTCTTCCGCCATCATCAGTTTCTACAGCTATGTCCTCAACCTCTATTGCTACAAAAAGTTTGAAAATGTCCAGCCGCCAAGGCTTCCGAAGAGCTACCTGGATCAGCTGAAGCTGGATCTGGCCTATGACCAGGACAGCCCTGCCAAGAAGCGTGACCGGGAATTCTGGATGGAGAAGCTGGAGGCTCCGGAACCGATCTATACCCCGTTCAGTTCCCGGAACCGTCTGCTGGAGCTGAGAGAGCAGATGCACGATCCGAATCTTCGCGCCTGCTACGCCACAGGAGACATCGAGGCTGATATCAAGGTCTATGAACTGGAGGATGAACCGTCCAGGGCCTTGCTTGCATTCAGCCAGGAGTATAAGGTTCCGGTCGCTGTGATCCTCCTGCTGGGACTGCGCACAACGTTTTCCCATTTTGCGGGAGGAGAAAAGGACGTGAGCGTGAAGAATGCCGTAGCCAGGCGGGGAACGCTCCTCGAGAGCCAGTCGGGTGGCACCCGGATCCACTTCTGGCCGCTGCGCACCGTCATTGAACCGGAAACAACCTTCCTGGATGCCCTGACGATCATCCGGCAGAAGGAAAATGCACTTTTGCGCCATGCAAACTATGATTCCGTGCGGTATATGGGAGAGACAGCGGATGCCTACGGGATCCCGCAGGGAACCGGCTATGAATGCACCACGCTGACTTACCAGCCTCTGTCATTTGCGTCCCTGAAGGGACAGAAGATCCCTGACATGAACTTTAAGAGCAAGTGGTATTCCAACGGAGTGGCGATGCAGCATATCTATATCACCGTCATGCATAGGCCCACGGACAATGGCTTCAGCTTTCACTTTGAATACGAGAAAAACTCCGTCTCCCTGCATGAGATCGAAGAACTTTACTACTATCTGTGCCGGGCCATTTTCCGTGGGATCGAAGATCCCACGAGGACCATCGGCGAGATCCTGGACTGGATGTAGCCGATGAGACTGCATCTGTAAGTCAGATATGTGCTTATAAAGGAGATATGCGCTTATAGAGGGTCGAATATTCGCTAATAGAGAAGTAGTATTTGCGCTTATAGAGAAGTAATATTTGCGCTTATAGAGAAATGAAATATGCGCTTTATGGAGGAGACGAAGGAGGAAATACGATGCTGGATAAGATCAGGGAGATTATGACCCGTTATGTGGAACTGGATCCGGAACAGATACAGGAGGATTCCCGGCTGGCTGAGGATCTGGCGCTCACATCCTTTGCTGTCATGAGCATGATGGGGGATTTTGAGGAAGAATTTGGCATTACCGTTGATGAGAGCGAGCTGACCGACATCTATACGGTGAAGGATATTATGGACTATCTGGAAAAGAAGCAGGCCTGAATGAAACAGATGTGCCGCCGGGCCGGCTGCTGTATGTGCCGCCTGCCCGGCGGTGTGGATGGATTGAATAAAGAATGAGTGAAATACGATGAAAACGAATGAATTAAAGACGATCCAGGACCTGATCGTACTGTCCGCCAGGGAGCGTCCCGACAAGGCATGGCTCAAGGAGAAAGCGGGAAAGGAAATCGCGGAAAAGACATTTGGGCAGCTTCTGGAGGATACGCTCAGGATCAGCGCATGGCTGCAGGACCAGGGGGATGGCGTGATCCACGCAGGGCTTCTGGGGACATCGAGTATTGCTTATATTACGGCACTTCTGGGATGTGTGATCAATGGAAATGTGGCGGTGCCCATCGACCCGCAGCTTTCCCCGGAGGAGATCAGGGATAATCTGAACCGGGCGGATGTCACGGTATTGTTTTATGACAGGCGCTTTCAGCCGCTGGTGGAATCCATGAGGAGCACCTGTCCCTGGATCAAATCATATGTCCTGCTGACAACGGAGGCGGGAACGGGCTCCCTGGGTGAGATCCTTGAGAAAAATGCCCCCGCGAAGAAAGCCTCGGTAGGCCCCAGGCAGTGTGCATGCATTCTCTACACCTCCGGCACGACCGGAAAGAGCAAGGGGGTCATGCTGTCCCATGCGAACCTGATCGATAACGCGACCTGCTGTGACAATGAGGGAAGCGAGAACGATATCCTGCTGACCGTCCTGCCGATCCATCATGCTTACTGCCTCACCTGTGATGTGCTGCTTTCCCTGAGATACGGGGCGACCTTATGCATCAATGACTCCCTGATCCGGCTGACCCAGAATATCCAACTTTTCAAACCGACCAAGATGCTCCTGGTACCACTGATGGTGGAGACCATTTACCGCCGGATCATGGTGGAGAAGAAAAAGAATCCGCTGATTCCCATGAAGGTGATCGGCCGGAAGGTATTCGGGAAAGACCTGGGGGTCATTTTCTGCGGAGGCGCCTACCTGAGCCCGGAGCTGACCAAAGCCTACGAAAAGATGGGAATCCCTCTCCTGCAGGGGTATGGCATGACAGAATGCTCCCCGAGGATCGCGTCCTCCAGCCAGGCTGACCCCTCTACCGGAGAGGATGTGGGCAGAGTCGTGAAGAACTGCCGGGTGAAGATCGTGGATGGCGAGATCCTGGTGAAAAGCCCGTCAGTCATGCTGGGATATTATAAAAATGAAGCTGCGACCAGAGAGATGTTTACGGAGGATGGCTGGCTGAAGACAGGTGACCTGGGGTATGAGAAGGATCAGAGGATCTATATTACCGGCCGCCGGAAGAATCTGATCATCCTGAGCAACGGAGAAAACATTTCGCCGGAGGAGCTGGAGAACCGGTTCGCGGGCAGTGAGTGGATGGCTGAGATCATGGTCTATTCGGAGAACGGGCAGATCACTGCGGAGGCCTATCCCTTCCCGGAATATGCCGCTAAGGCGGAGACTCTGTTCCGCAGGAAGGTGGAGGAGATCAATAAGTCGGTCACCCCCGCTAAAAGAATCCTGCGGATGCGTCTTCGGGACACGGAGTTTGAAAAGACCACATCCAGGAAGGTGAAACGCAGCCAGAGCGGCGGGAAAGGCCGCCTTCTGTGACGTAGCGTCATCCGGTTTCATGGTTCAGGAAATGTAACTGTCCGGAACAGGTTCCGGACAGTTACCTGGAGGTGGGCTTGGCATTATGATGAACAGATTGGAAGAAGCCATTATCTATGCAACGATCATGCATCAGGGAAAGATTCGCAAATTCAGGAATAACCCTTTTATTCTGCATCCGCTGGAGGTGGCGCAGATTCTGTCCACCATGACGGACGATGATGAGGTGATCACAGCAGGGATTCTGCATGATATTGTGGAGGAGACTGACGGCACTCTGGAGGAGATCGAAAAGCGGTTTGGAAAACGGGTAGCGGATCTGGTATCATCGGAGTCAGAGGTCAGTTTCCCGGACGAGAACCCGAAAACAACGTGGAAACGCCGGAAAGAAATGTCTTTACGCGTACTGCGAAACAGTACGGATATCGGGGTGAAGATGCTCTGGCTGGCGGACAAGCTTGCGAACATGCGGTCTTTAGCGGCACTGTATTCCGAGCGCGGGGAGAGTCTGTGGGATGCGCTGCATCAGAACGATTCCGCTATGCAGCTATGGTATTACAGGAGCATTGCCGAGGCTGTGGAGCTCTCTCTGAATAAGACAGGGGCATTCAAGGAGCTCATCAAGCATATCAACTTCATATGGCCGGGAACCTTTGATTCGGAGAAAAGCCGGTACCGGAAATACCGGGAGGTTTCCGTGGAGGGCTGCAAACGGATCGGGCGGGGCGCCAAGGGAGACGTGTACCGCTATGATGATGAGCTGATCATCAAGGTGTTCAACCAGAAAAACACCTATCACGATGTGGAGCAGGAAATCGCGCTGAGCAGAAGGGCTTTTATTCTAGGGGTTCCCACGGTGATTTCTTTCGGGATCGTATCTGTGGGGAAACGGTATGGCGCCATGTATGAACTGGTGGAGTCAGATACCCTCTCAAGGATGATCGCAAGGGCTCCAAGCCAGGTTGACTATATTGCCCAGGTCATGGCGAGCCTGGCGCAAACAGTTCATAATGTAGATGCTTCAGGAGAGAGCGCGTTTCCGGAGGCATCCGAAAGGCTGCTGGAGTACATTGACGGCGGAGCCGGATATGAAGATGAGATCCTTGGCGGAAAGTGCAGAAAGCTAGTGGATGCGATTCCTGCATCCACGCATCTGATCCATGGAGATTTCCACACGAACAATGTATTCCTGCAGAAAGGGGAGCCGCTCCTGATCGACATGGACAGGGTGGCAAAGGGACACCCGATCGCAGAGCTCAGCGACCTTTATTACTTTTATGTGGCTCTGGGGGAGGATGATCCGAAGGTCGTAGAGGATTTTATGGGGTTTTCCTATGATACGGCCAAAGAGTTTTTCCATTCGTTCCTGGTTCATTATCTCAGAACCCAGGAGGAGGACAGAATCAGGGAAGTGACCGAAAAAGCGTCCTTGATCAGCTATTCCCGGATCATACGTATGATCCGCAAGAAAACATCGATCAGTGACCGGGATAGTGAGCGGATCGAGATGTACCTGGAACGAGTCAGAGGGCTGGCGGACAGGCTGGATACGCTGGCTTTTTGAAAAAATGAGTGCAAGCCACACCCACAGGCCTCCCCGCTGGCAGAGGTGTGGCATGATACAAAAAAGGAATGGCCGGGAGGGATGGATATGATCATCACCAATGCGAACCTGTTCCAGGGGCGGAAAGGCTTTGTTACGGGGAGCATGTGTGTTCAGGGCGGCAGGATCCGGAAGATCCTGCCGCCTGGCAGCGTTATGCCGGACACGGATCCGGAGGAATGGATTGATGCGGGCGGGGCATATGTCATTCCGGGTCTGATCGATGTGCATACGCACGGGAACATGGGATATGATTTTTCGGATGGAGAGGCAGACGGCCTGGCAAAGATGGGGAGGTATCTGGCGGCGCATGGCATTACCTCTTTTGCCCCGGCGTCCATGACGCTGCCCTATGACCGGCTGGAGAGAGCATTTTCCGCGGCAGCGGACTATTGCCGTACCCGGCCGCGGGACGGCGCGCATCTTGCGGGAATCCATATGGAGGGGCCTTTTCTATCGGAGGCGAAAAAGGGAGCACAGAACGGCGCATATCTGAGAGAACCGGACAACGAAGCCTTCTTTCGGCTGCAGAAGGCGGCCGGAGGGCTTATCCGTATTGTGGATATCGCTCCCGAGCTTACCGGAGCCACAGAGTTTATCCGTGCCGTATCCGGGCATTGCAGGGTTTCCGTGGCGCATACGCAGGCAACCTATGAGGAAACGGTCCGGGCCTTCGACGCGGGAGCTGCCCATGTCACCCATCTGTTTAACGCAATGCCCCCGCTTCACCACCGCAGGCCGGGGGTGATCGGCGCCGCCTTTGAGCGAAAGGATGTCACGATCGAGCTGATTTGCGACGGAAAGCATATCCATCCGGCTGTTGTGAAGATGGCATTTTCTCTGTTCCCGGGGCGGATCTGCCTGATCTCCGACTCTCTGCGCTGCCTGGGCATGCCGGAGGGAACCTATGAACTGGGCGGGCAGGAGGTCATTCTGAAGGATGGGCAGGCACTGCTTCCGGACGGTACGCTGGCCGGCGCGGCATCCAATCTGTTTGATGATATGGTCAATGTGATACGTTGGGGCATCCCGCCGGAAGACGCAATTCCGGCCGCCACCCAGACCCCGGCCCGCGTGCTCGGAAGGCAGGAACAGACAGGAAGCCTGGAAGAAGGAAAGATGGCCGATTTCCTGATCTGTGACAGGGACTGGAGGCTGCAGGCCGTGTATCTGGGGGGCATACGTTTGTGAGAGTTATAAGTCACACCCTGGCCAGGTTGCTGTTCACTGCCCGGCCGGGCAGTGAACTGTGACCTGGCCAGG
>CAMJIC010000079.1 GCA_946405675.1 uncultured Clostridia bacterium | reverse complement strand
GTCATACATTCTTATCATAGATCGCCTTCAGACCGGTCAGCAGCAGGGCATCGTCCACATGAATCTCATGTCTGCAGATATGGACAACAGAACGTGCGAAACCGCCGGTCGCAACAACGGTCATCTTCTCTCCGAGCTCCTCCTCCATCCGGTCCAGAAGGCCATCGATCATCGCCGCATGGCCCAGAACAATCCCGCTGCGCATGGCATCCTCCGTATTGTGCCCGATCGCCTGCTTCGGCACATCCAAAGTAATCCCATAAAGCATGGACGTTCCGGAAACCAGGGAAGAAAGGTTCAGCCGCAGCCCCGGCATGATGGAGCCTCCGATATAGTCCCCCTGCTGATTCACGACGGAGATCGTTGTAGCTGTCCCCATATCAATCACCGCAAGGGGCGGCTTGTATTTTACCAAAGCCCCGGCTACCCCGGCAACAAGATCCGCACCGACAGATGCGGGATCGTCGATCCGGATCCGGACTCCGCTCCGGACTCCCGGGCCAAGCACCAGTGCCTTATGCCCGGTCACCTTGCGCAGCGCCGTCCGGATCACCGGTGTAATCGGCGGTACGACGGAAGAAATGATCACGCCTTCCACCTCAGAGGCTTCCACGTCATGCAGCTCCAGCGCCTCCCGGAACAGGATCGCATACTCGAGGGAGGTCTTGACGGTATCCGTCGACAGCCGTTCCGTAAACAGGACATGATCCCCTTGCATGCATCCCAGCACGATATTGGTATTGCCCACATCAATCGCAAGTAACATAATCTCTCTCCTGACCTCAAAATTCAATCGTTTTCCCGGGATCCGGCTTCACGACCCGGATCCCGGGATATGTCTCGTCCATCATTCTTTTTAGGGGACGCAGGTTTACATTTCTGGACATGGGAGGAAACGCATTGTCGAAATGGCTCAGCAGCACGCTCTTTGGCCTGATCCGCGCAAGCACCTCCTTCGCCCTGGCCGGAAGGTCATTGTTCCCCTGATACGGAAGGATCAGGATATCCACATCCTCCGGATATGTCTCCTGCGGGTGGACCGACAGGCTTCCCAACAAAAGAATCTTTTTCCCGCCTGCCATGATCAGGAAGGCCACGCTCTCACCGCCTTCCTGGAAGATCCGGTTCGCCCAGAACAGGAACGGAAGATTCCCCGCGTAACGAAGCATGCGCCATGGCGTCAAAGTATCGAATATGTTCCGCTTCCGGAATTCAATATGATGCCCCTTCAATACTTCGATCCAAATCGATCCGATCTCATATGTCCGACCGGCATCAATCTGAACCACATTGCTCTGATCCTCCAGAAAACGATCCAGTATCTCACAGCACTGCTTCGTGCAGAATACACTGACGTCCCCGTCTCCCTCCTCCAGCATCAGCTCCGCTGTGTAGAGGTGGTCAAAATGACCATGGGTCACAAATACCGTGTCATATTCCATCAGCGTATCAAAATCCGCCGCGTAGGATCCTCCCGCAAGCTCCAGGAACGGATCAAACAGAATCCGGTCTGCCCCATATTCGATGGAAAAGCATGCGGTTCCATGCCACGTAATCCGCAGCTTTTCTTCCTTGCCGCGACTGATATTCCCGCCCTCTTTTCCGTGATTAACTTTCTTTCCTTCTGTTCCCATGCTGCCTCTCCTGTCATCATACTGCAGCAACGATTCACCGCACCATCGGAACCTGTTCCTGAACCGTTCCTGAGCCACTCAGAAGCGTTACAATGATCCTCACAACGCATCCCGCAGCAATTCCTGTGTGTAAGGATGCTGCGGATGGCGGTAGACCTGAACAGTGTCTCCGGATTCCACGACTCTTCCATGCTGCATGACCATCACGCGATTGCAGATCTGATAGACTACATTCAGATCGTGGCTGATGAAGAGATAGCTGAGTGCATACATCTCCTTCAGATTGCGCATCAGCTCCAGGATCTGGGCCTGAATGGTTACATCCAGAGCCGAAACCGGCTCATCCGCAATGATCAGCTGGGGCCGGGATATAACTGCGGAGGCGATACTCACCCTCTGCCACTGGCCCCCGGACAGTTCCCCCGGCCGACGGCTCAGATACTCGTCATTCAGTCCGACGCTGCGGAGCATCTCCCGCACCATCTCATGCCGCCCCGCTTTCGTGCGCGGGATCCAGTCCGCATCGCTTCTTCTGGCCAGCGCCCTGAGGGGCTCGGACAGGATCCATTCCACTGTCCGCGCCGGATTGAGGCTGGAGAAGGGATCCTGGAAGACCATCTGCGGATATGCTGTATGGTGGATCACCTCACCGTCATAATCCTTCACAATGCCCAGAAGCACCTTTGCCAGTGTCGTCTTTCCGCTCCCGCTCTCCCCCACAAGACCAAGGATATCCCCATGAAAAATCTCAAAGCTCACATCCCGCAGGACCTGCTCATGTTCTTCAGGCAGCAGGTCAAAAAGCCGGGTGTCCGAATGGCTCTTCTCATAATAACTGTTCAGATGCCGGACTTCCAGTATCAGATCGTTTTTCATGGATTTGTCCTCATACATTCTCCGCTGCCAGGAATAAATCTAACGAGCCTATTCATCAAACCGGCCGCGCGATGGGATGGCCGCGACCAGTTGTTTCGTATAAGCATGCTGAGGGCTGGAGAAGACATCCTCTGTCCTGCCGGACTCTACGATCTTCCCCCGCTGCATCACAATCACGCTCTTGCACAGCCGGTTCACCACATGCAGGTCATGGCTGATGAACAGGATCGCCATTCCACTCTCCCGGTTCAGCTTCTTCAGCTGATCCAGGATCCGTGCCTGGATTGTCACATCGAGCGCGGTCGTTATCTCATCCGCGATCAAAAGCTTGGGGCTTGTGACGATCGCTGCAGCGATCATTGCCCTCTGCAGCATGCCGCCTGAAAGCTCATGCGGATATTTCCGATACACCTCCTGAGGTTCCTGCAATCCGGCCTTTTTCATCGCTTTCAGCACCCGGTCTTTTTTTTCAGCTCTGCTGAGACCTCTCTCATGCACATAAAGGCTCTCGCCGACCTGGCGGCCGATCCGGTACACCGGGTTGAAGGATGTCATCGGCTCCTGGAAAACAACGCTCATCTCCCTGCCCAGGATCTTGTTCAGCTCCTCCTGCGTGCAGTCGAAGATCTCCGTTCCGTCAAGCGTGATGCTTCCCTCCGTATCCGCCTTCCACCGCGGAAGCAGGCCCGCGATGCACATGCTCGTCACCGTCTTCCCGGTCCCGCTCTCGCCCACCAGCCCCAGGATGTCTCCCTTTTCCATGGAAAATGACACACCATCCACCGCAAACCGGTCAGGGGCGGCGTCGTGAAAGTGAACTCTTAGATTATTTACTTCAAGCAGGCTCATTCTTACCGACCAACCTTCTTCTGATTACCGATTGCTTTGCTGGATTCCCTCCTGATCCAGCACCATGACGATCTCGGTATCCACTTCTTCTCATTACCGATTACTTTGCTGGAACCCCTCGCTCAGCAGCGAGAAAGCCAGGATCATGAGTACGATCATGAATCCGGAGCCCAGCGCATACCATGGAGCAGAGGTGAGGTAATTCTGGCTGTCCTTGAGCATGGATCCGAGGCTTGCCTGGGGCGGCTGTATGCCGATCCCCAGAAAGCTCATGCTCGCCTCCGCGAGTACGGCATTGTTGAAGCCAATGGTCATGGCAGGCACCAGGATCGGAATGGTATTCGGCAGGATATGCGAATAAAGAATGCGCCCCGTCCCGACACCCGCAAGGCGCGCCGACTTGATATAATTCAAATCCCGGATCCCCGCGTATTGGATCCGGACCACCCTGGCAAAGCTGGGAATAAACAGGATCCCCAGCGCAAGGATGATATTGGAGACATTGCTGCCTGCAATGCTGATGATCACCAGCGCCAGCAGGATCGCGGGAAACGCGGTGATCGTATCGCAGATACGCATCAGGATCAGATCCGCCGTTCCTCCAAAATACCCACACAGCGATCCGATCAGGATCCCTGCGCTGCATCCGATCAGCACCACCAGGATTGCGATCAGAAAGCTGGTTCCCGCACCCTGCATCACGCGGGAGAAGACATCCCGCCCGAAGTTATCTGTCCCGAAAAAATGCGCCAGGGAGGGCGGCTGCATCTTCTCCTTCGCGTTCATCGCCGTCGTACTGTAAGGAGTCCAGAAAAATCCGGTCACGATCACTGCAGTGAGGAGTGCGGAAAGGATACCGCCCGTGAGCAGATATCCATTAATCTTCTTTTTCTTTCCCACAGGTTTCCTCCTCTCCAGTCGATCCTTCCGGGACCCTATGCCATCCCGGTTCTGAATATCCCAGCTACCTAAGGGCCCGCCGATTAATCGCCTGTACATTTTGCTTTTTTTCATCCGGCCGCACAGCTCAAAAGTCCATTCCACCGCACGCCAGCTCATGTTTTCCGGGTGCACGCTCGAATGAAGATCCTGCGCAATCTGCACAGCTTACAGGTCAACAGCTCGCAGTAGCCTGCAAAACAGAAGCTCTTTGACATTGCGTTCACATCCCTGCCAGCCGCGGATCCATCCAGTGGTTCAGCATGTCAGCGATAAAATTCACGATCATGATCCATGCCGCGAGCAGGACAACAATCGCCTGCACCACCGGGAAATCGCGGTTCCCGATGGAGGATACCAGCAGCCTGCCGATCCCGGGAATCGTAAATACCTGTTCAATGATGATGGTGCCGGTCATGATCTCCGCCGCGCTCACCGCAAGAAAGGTAACAACCGGGATCATCGCATTTTTCAGCACATGCCGGATCAGGATCTTTCCAGGCGACATGCCTCTTGCCTGCGCGGTATACACATAATTATGCGTCAGCTCCTCACGGATCGACCCGCGCAGCATCCGCACGGTCATCGCGATGCGGGGCAGCGCCAAAGACAGGGCAGGAAGGAGCAGATACGAGATCCCGCCCGCCACACTGTCAGACAGGGAAATGTAATTGCCCGGCTGGAACCATTTCAGCACGATCCCAAACAAATAGCAGGAAAGAATGCCGAAAAAAAAGGGCGGGACCGCCATAATCACCTGGTTCAGGACCACGCCCGCATGATCCGCCGCCTGGCTTCGCACCCTTCCGGCCAGGATCCCCAGCGGAATCGAGATCACAACAGTCATCACAAAGGACAAAAGCGTGAGCGCAATCGTCACGGGAAGCTTGTCCGCAAGCAGGCTGCCTACTGGCCTGAGGTAGTTATAGCTTGTTCCGAAATCTCCCTTCAGGAACGACACCAGCCAGTCCCAGTACCGCAGCAGAACCGGACGGTCCAGGCCAAGCTGCGCCCTGAGCGCCTGCACTTTTTCAGGCGACGCATTTGTCCCGAGGATCTTCGTGGTGGGATCTCCCGGAATGATCTGGAACGCAAGAAAGGCGAGCAGAGAAACAATGAACAATGTAATAATGAGAGATGCTGTTTTTTTCAATACCAGTTTCATTCCACCCTCCTTTCCTGCATATCAAGACTCATCCTGAAACGTGTCGCAATCGGGATCATGATTCAACCGAAATCATGCCCCATCCAGGATCATGATTCAGCCAGAAGCCCGGTTTGCTCTCATTTCCGGCTTAAGGAATCCATCACTCCGCCGGATGAATCTTCGAGAAGTCAATCGCATAGAGCGGATAGAACTCATAGCCTGTGAAGGCCGGGTTCAGAACCACAAAGTCCGCCATGTCCTGAAGGTAGACATTCGCGGCGGTGTCAGAGAGAATCTTCTGCGCTTCTTTGTAGGCTTCCACCTGGGCTTCGTCATCCGCTGCATGATGCGCCTTCTCAATGGCGGCATCGTACGCTTCGTTGCTGTAGCCGATCATGTTGGAAGAGTCCGTAGACACCCACCTCTGAAGCAGGGCGTCCGGGCTCAGGTAGGCTGCGTCGAATCCGATCACAGTCGCCTCAAAGTCGCGTCCCTGATAGACATCGCTCAGCCAGGTGCTCCATTCCACCTTCTGGATGCTGGCATTGATGCCTGCTGCCGCGAGCATTTCCACAAGAACATTGGCAGTATCCACATGGGGCTGATAGTTGGACGGGACCTTGATCGTGAAGCTAAGGCCGGAAGCGCCCGCCTCCTCCAGAAGCTCCGCCGCCTTCTCAGGATCATACGGATACGCGTCCACCAGGGTCTCATCGAAATACTTCGTAAAGCTCGGGTAGATGCTGCTCCCAAGCTTCGCGCCGTGCCCGTCCTCCGTCAGTTCGAGCAGGCTGTCCACGTCAACCGCGTAGCACAGTGCCTGCCGCACTTTCTCATCATCAAAGGGTGCCTTCGCATTGTTCAGGTAGAGTGCCTGCACCAGGTTCATTTCCCCCTCGATGACTTCATAGCCGTTCGACAGGCTGTTCACCTGTTCCAGGGCCAGATGGGAAGCCATGTCCAGAGTCCCCGCATCCAGGGAAGTAAACAGCGCATTCGCATCCTCATAGATCCTGCAGATTACCTTCTCCAGCTGCGGCGCGCCTCCATAGTAGTCCTCGTTTCTCACGAAAACGACCTTATCCTGGGGACTGTAGGATTCGAACCGGAACGGCCCTGTCCCGACAGGCGCGGTCGCCTGATCGGTATAGTCCTTCGGAATGATGGAAACGCTGGACACGGTGCTGAGGAAGCTGCTGTTTGCTTCAGGCAGTGTGATGGTGATCTCATTGTCCGAAGCAGTGATGTCCTGAATATCAGAAAGCGCCCCGGCTACGGCCGTATTGGTCGCAGTCGCGGCGCAGGTTTCAAAGGAATAGAGAACGTCGTCGCTCGTCACGGCTTCACCGTTGTGGAACTTTACTCCATCGCGCAGAGTAAAGGTATAGGTGCAGCCATCCTCGGACACACTGTGCCCGGATGCGACGGCATCGACAAAACTGCCGTCCGTGTCGGGCTTGACAAGCCCTTCAAACACGTTGAATAAGACCTCTCTGGTTCCTGCTGCCGTGATCTGATACGGGTCAAGACTGTTGTCCAGGTCCTGGGAAAGACCGACCACAAGCTCGGTCTTCCCGGAAGAAGCGTTCTTCGTCCCGGCCGCCATGACAGCCGTTGCGCCAAAGCCCATGCTGAGTGCGCACGGCAAAACCACCAGGGACAAAAGGGAAGCGATTCGTCTTTTCATAACGGGATCTCCTTGCATTTTCATGCTGTTCGCTAAGCGCTTCTCCCATTATTAGATTGTCGGGTCTTATTCTAACGGAATCAGGGAAGACTTGCAACTGATTTCCGTCTCGAAGCGGTTACGATGTCCAGATCCCGCCAGTGTACCGTGTACCTGTGCAGGATGGATCACGAGCTGCTGACACCAGTCTTCTTCTCGAAAAATCTGCAGGCTGACGGATTTCCTGCTGAATCGCAGCTGACAAGTGAATAAGAGGGCAAAAGAAATAGTGTAATCATAATGTCCTTATTCCCATAATGTCATCGTTATAACAACGCAAAGTAGTGGCTTCTTTCAGATGCAGGAATATTCAGGATATCCATTGCCTTTTCAGGTGTTATTTTCAAATTCTCCATGACACTGCGGATCGAAAAAACTTTTTCTTCTTCACGCCCTTCTTCCTTGAGGGATCTTCCATACTGCTCCATCGCATATTCCTGATCAAATAGTGTAATCATAATCTCTAACACCTCCTTCTCCCGTCCTCGTAAATATTCCACCAGCACGCTCCGGGTTCTGCAGATGCGGATGGTTTCTTCTACAGCCTTCCGGGTTCTGCCATACTTCCGAGTTTGCTCGTCCATCACATGACTGAATATGATATACTGCCCGATGATGTCATTGGTTTCCGCCGTGATCACCTGCTTCAGCGTTATCGTCTTCAACTCAGCACTCGTAACATCCGACATTTCAGGATGCAGTGTCTGAAACAGCTGCATTCTGTAAACATCCTGTCCGAAAAGATCAATGAAAACAGAATTCTTATACTCCCGATTTACAGGATTTCTCATAGGATTCTCACACCCCTTTCAAGTAAAAGTATTATGTCCCTCTCATCATAACAACAGGAAGCATAATACTCCTACTGGCAGAAGTGCTGAATCTCTTATTCTTTTAGTGACGCTTCGTTTTTCTGCACATACCAGCCTCTGATATCCTGCCTTTCTCCCCAGCCGGAGATGCCGGGGAGAAACCCGCCTGCGGCAGGCACGCTGCTTCGGAACTGGGCAACGTCCGTTTCGTCACCTCCATATGCGGAGGCGAACCTATTCATAATCTCCATGAAAAATCCACACCCTTCTGAAAACATCTTAGGTCATCAATCCTGATATTGCAATCAGATTTGTGACATAAAAAGAAGAGGGTTCACCGGTAAATGTGCGTATCACATCATCGGAGAACCCTCTTCCAATATCCCAAGATCAGATGGTTATGCTTTTTGCGTTCCTGTCAAATAGGCGCATCCGGCTTAACCTTCCTCTCCCTGATCAATCCCTGTCAAAAACAATCCTTTAACATTCATGCGTCGTGCCTGGATTGGAGCCTTCTCCTGCGGAGCACCAGGTAGATCGCCGCGAGACCAGACATCAGCATCGTCACCATCATCGGCACAACCGGCGTTTCATCACCGGTACGGACAGCACCCTGTTCGCCGTTCTGATTCGCTCCACGGTTCTCCCCGTTCACGTCACGGTTCTCACCCGCAACGCGGCCAGGCTTCAGCTTATTGATGACCACCACTTCCGATTCATTCAGATCTCTGTAGGTCAGTCCATTTCCTTCCACGATCACCTGGTAATTGAAGGAATCCATTCCCGCGACCTTATTGCCATTTTCATCGACCTCCGCGATATAGAACGCGGAAGCATACGGCAGGTCTCTCAGCACCGCCGCGCCCTCGGACGCGTCATCCAGCGAGATACGCAGGATATCAATGCCCGGAATGCGCTTCGTGCACTCCTCATCCGAATACAGAGCGATGTAGAATGTATCCTTCACCTTCAGTTCATTTCCATTGCTGTCCTGCACCTTCTTACGGACCGACAGCTGGACATCCACGTGCTCGCCCAGGACGTTCTGGGAAACCGTGTTCTTGATGACCGCAGCTCCGCCGTTGTCACCCTTTCTCAGCTTCACCGTTCCGCCCTCGATCTGGACCTTGCGGATCCCTGTGCCGGAAGTGATCGGAGTGCCGGACTCCGTCGTCTCCGCCACATAGTAGGTTCCGTTCGGCAGAGCATCAAATGTCACAGTCTCCGTATACTCATTCTGCAGGTCAAGGGGTTTCACATCAGATACGCGTGTCGTCAGATCCGCATCCTTGAACAACGCCGTGTAATATGTCTGGTCAGTAACCATGAACGCGCCATTGTCCTTCAGGGTATACTTCGTGACGGAAATCTCACCCTTGCCGGGCTTGAGGACTTCAGTCTGCTGCTCAGTCTCTTTTTCGGATTCTGATTCGGACTCGGATTCAGACTCGCTCTCGGATTCCGATTCAGATTCAGACTCTGATTCAGACTGCTGTTCCGTCTGCGGTGCCGGCGGGATCGGTCCGCCGCCTCCTACGACCTTCGCATCCTCCACCAGAAGCACGCCATTCTCATCGACCACAGCCGGTGATGCGCCCGTTCCGGTAATCTTGCCATTCTTATCCATCGTAAATGTGGTATCTTTCGCGACCGAGTAACCGGCAGGAGCAGAAGACTCATGCAGCGTGTAGGTCTCACCGACTTTGATGCCCTTCAGCGTATGCGCCGTGCCGTCAGAATCCCATTCATCGACAACTTTGCTATCTTTGTCGATCACCTGCAGATGCGCACCGGACAAAACCTCCCCGGAATCAGCATCCACCTTCGACACATCCGGCGCATGGGCATCCTCGACAAGGAGGACTCCCTTCTCATTTACTATCGTCGTACCACCTGTTACCTCTCCCTTCTCGTTCAGAGTAAATGTCGTGTCAGTCGTAATCGCATATCCATACGGGGCAACCGTCTCGCGGAGCGTATAAGTCTCTCCAGTCTTCAGGCCTTTGATCTCATGTGCTTCCTTGGTGGAATCCCACTCCTCAACAACTTTGCCCTTGCTGTCAAAAATCCGAATATGTGCTCCTTCCAATTCCTTTCCATCAGCAATGTCAACCTTTGAAACTTTAATATACGTATTTGTGTTTGTCATCGTAAAGTTCAAGGCTGCCGGGCTTGTCTTCCCGCTCTCAACCTTCTGGGCAGCAGTCTTCGCATCATCCCCTTCCGGTGTCACATATCCTGCCGGTGCCTTTGTCT
>CAMJIC010000078.1 GCA_946405675.1 uncultured Clostridia bacterium | reverse complement strand
GATGCGAAGCATCGCCCGATGCGTAACTGTTCAGAACGGGTTCTGAACAGTTACGGATTGACATGAACCGGCGTGAGCCGGAGGGAGGATGGAGAGATGGATCATATGCAGGAAGTAGAGAAACTGAGGGCGCGCACGGATATCCATTTTAACTGCGCACAGTCCTTGCTGGTGCCTTTTCGGGATGTGACGGGGCTGAGTGAGGATGAGTCGTACCGGCTGGGGAGTCTGTTTGGAAGCGGCATGCATCATGGCGGGCTGTGCGGCACACTCTCTTCTGCCGCGATGATCCTGGGGATGGCAGGGTTTGGGAAGGATGTTTCTACCGCCATGATCCGTGATTTCAGGAAACGTCATGAAAGCATACAGTGCAGGGATCTTCTGGCGGCATCAGCCAAACGCGGGATTCCGAGAAAGCCGCATTGCGATGGCCTTGTGTTTGAGATGACGAGATTTCTGGATGAGACGCTGGCAGGCAGTACGATTGCTCAGCAGGACAGGCCAATGGTATGAGTGGAAATGATAAAAAAGCGCTGATTGCGATGAGCGGCGGTGTGGACAGTTCAGTCGCGGCTGCTTTGATGATCCGGGACGGATATACGTGCATCGGCTGTACAATGAAACTTTTGAACCAGCCGGAGGGCGGTCTTGACGCAGCAGCCGGTCTTGATGCAGCAGCTGGCCTTGACGCAGGAGCCGGGACGGAAACTGCAGGTGGAGGCCTTGAAACGGGAGCGGCATCGAACCCGCATTCATGCTGCAGCCTGGATGATGTGGAGGATGCGAGACAGGTCGCACGCAGGCTCCATATGCCGTACTATGTCTTTAACTTTACGTCTGATTTCGGGGAAAAGGTGATCGACCGTTTCGTGAGGATCTATCAGTCGGGGGGTACCCCGAATCCATGTATTGATTGCAATCGATATATGAAGTTCGACCTGCTTTACCGCCGTGCAAAAGTCCTGGGGTGCGACGTAGTGGTGACGGGGCATTACGCCAGGATCCGGTTTGATGAAAAGAGCGGCCGGTGGCAGCTTCTCCGCTCGAAGAATCCCGCAAAGGACCAGACCTATGTCCTGTATTCGATGACGCAGGATCAGCTTGCGCATACAGTTTTTCCGCTGGGCGAATTCCCGGACAAGGAAGCGGTGCGCGCGATGGCGGACGGGTATGGCTTCGTGAATTCCCGCAAGCCGGATTCGCAGGACATCTGCTTTGTGCAAAGCGGGAAGTATGCGGATTTTATTGAAAGAAGGACCGGAAGAAAGGCGCCTCACGGTGACTTTGTGGATGAAGACGGACATGTGCTGGGCGAGCATAAAGGGCTGATCCGCTATACGATCGGCCAGCGCAGGGGCCTTGGGCTGGCGCTTCCGGCACCGCTTTATGTCAGCAGGATCGATACAGCAAAGAATCAGGTTGTGCTCACGCCCGAGGACCGCCTTTTCTCGAAGCGGTTGGTCGCGGAAGACTTTAACTGGATCTGGCTGCCGGACCGCGGCGCGCTGGAAGGGGCATCTCCGCCTGCCGGATATGAGGTTGAGGTGACCGCGAAGCCGCGTTACCGTGCGAAGGAAGCGGCCGCAACGGCCAGGGTTTTAGAGGGGGGAAAGGTGGAGATCCTGTTCCATGAACCGCAGAGGGCCCTGACGGTTGGCCAGGCGGTTGTGGTATATCGGGGGGAAAATGTGGTTGGCGGAGGCACGATCTGCGCGACGTGCAGTGCGGCTATATGATAGCTGCTGAAAGATCGGCTTTGGGGATCATTGTCCGGGGGGAAGATGAAGCATTTCGCTTTTCTGACAGGTGAATATGCCGCTTACCATCTGTGGCTTGGAGAAGGGATAGATGAGGTCCTGATCGAGGCTTTGTTTATCTATACTGTTTTGCAGGTTTGTTTTGCGATTGGCTTGCGCGGCATTTTCTCGAAGCTGAACGCGAAAAAGTGGTGGGCATTTCTTCCGGGAGTTAACGCGGCCTATCTTGGCGATCTGTGCGGATGCAGGGCAGCCGGCATCGTGATTGCGTTGTGCAAACTGGTATTTCTCGTGGCATCCGAGGCGACTGTGAGGGTCTTTACCATTCCACTGATGGATGAGAAGAGCATCTCGTATCACTGCGGCATTACGTTGCTGCTGTTCGCCGGAGCCTTCCTGGTGAGGACGATTGCCGGTTTCTTTTTGTACCGGAAGCTGATCCGCAGATTCCGGGCTGAGCGGTGGTGGATGATCTTCTTCCTCCTTTTTCCGAATCTGACGGTATTGTTTTTCGGCTTTCATCCGGGGATCTGGTAAGAGAATGCGATGGTATGGGACGGTGACAACGTTTCAGGCGGATTTGTTTTGGGGATAATGGCATGAGCAACATACGGGAGATTTACAGATCAGACAGGGGAAAAGCGTCATGCTTCATCGAAGTGGCTGCGGTGATCGTGCTGGTGCTTGCCTTGGCTTTTCTGCCTGCAGGCGTGCTCCATGGGGAAGAGCTGATTTCCGCGGACGCTCTGATCGAGTCGGACACAGCCCAGGCAGGGGGGGATGATGACGCGTTCAAAGACCTGGAGGCATCACGCGCGGTCAATGAGAAGACGGCGGGGCCTTCCGCGGATGTGAGCGAGGTCGCCATGTCCCAGGAGGAGATGATCTGGTATGTGCGGGGGATCAGCGGAAAGCTGGAGAACATCCGGCTGTATTCCGGGATGGAGCAGATTCCGGTATCCGAAGCAGGGCTGCTTGGTGAGGAAGGCGGACCTGCGCCGAAGACGCTGATCCTGATCGACAATTCCAATTCCGTGGCGCATGCATTTCCCGATGGACCCGACAGAATCAATGCGATCCTGACGCGCCTGATCTGGAACCATCAGATCGGGGAGCGCTTTGCCATCAAGACCTTCAATGAACAGACACAGACGGTTCTGGATTATACCGACAATTATGATGAGCTGAGGCTGAAGCTGGAGAACATCATCTATCAGGATCAGGATACCTATCTGCGCAACGTACTCTTTGAACAGATCCATGCGCTGATGAATGACGGGGAGGATGCGTACAAGCGGATCGTCCTGGTTTCTGACGGGACGGACGACAGCAGGCTCGGGGTGACCTATGAGGAGCTGACGGACCTGATCAACAGGGAGGATTTCTTCCTCCCGATCTATACGGTCGCGCCGGATTACCTTCCGGCGGAGAGTGAGCTGGATAAGCTGTTTGCCCTCTCAAGAAGGACGGATACGCCTTACTATTTCCTGCCGTCATATGATGTTCCCACGGACGTGGCGGACGGGATCGTGGCGGATGGGCACAGGATCGCCTATTTCCGGATTCCGATCCCGGTGGAATACCGTACGGGGGAATTCCGGGGGTTCACGCTGTCTGTGACAGATCCGGACGGGACGTATACGCTCAATCATACACTGATGATGCCTCCGTCCCGTGAAAATGAGATTGCGCAGGTCCAGTCGGAAAAGGCGCGGCTGGCACAGGAGGAAAAGGAGGCCGCCAGGGCATATTCGCAGTCGGAGACGGAAGTCGAGAGGGCAAGGCAGGAGGAGATGGAGCAGCTGACTTCCAGGGTCGATGAACTTGAGAAAAATGGCGGCGCAGCACAAACGCTGTCTGACCTGGAGGAGCGGATCAAGGCGCTTGAGAACCAGAATGTTGTAAGGGAGAGCGAGGAAGAGCGGCAGAAGGAGGAGGCTGCTTTGGGCGGCGCGGATGCAGCGGATCCGAATGAGATGGAAACAGAAGTCTATGGGGTCAGGAGTGACCTGATGGAAGAGATGCTGGTCGAGAACAGGGATTATTTCTTTGTGCGCAGCATCCGGAGCGTGATCTGGGTCGTGATGGGCATCATCCTGCTCATGCTGATCGGATATGTGATCTATGGCGACCGCACACGGAAAAACCGGAGAGACTTTGAAGAGCTGTCTGATTCAGAGCAAAGCCAGGAGCTTTCGCCGGATCTGACGAAGCCCCTTACAAAGGGTGTGATCCTGTATGATCCGGTTCAGCCCCAGGTTCGGTATTCCATCGGGATCGGGCAGGATCAGGTCATCGGACGCCTGCGGACACGCTGCGACATCGCATTTCCTCTGGACCACTTCATGGCAGGAAGGCAGGCGCGGATTTTCTTCCGTGACGGGAAGGTATTCGTGGAAAACCTCGATTCCGGCGATACCCTGAAGCTGGATGACGTTCCGGTGCAGGGAACCCGGGAGCTTGCGAACGGCGCGAGACTGACCCTGGGCATGACGAAGCTGACGGTTCAGTATGAATGAACCCGGTTCGCCTCCGCCTGATGCGGAGATGAACCTGTGCCTTGCTCCCCGGCAAGGAGGCCGGGGAGCAACCCGCCTTTGGCGGGCAATGGGATGAAAAGTGTATGAACAGTATGCGTGAATATGTGAATGAGGTGCTGCAGGATCCCAGTACCTGGGTGATGGCCGCGATCCTGGTGATCATGCTGGTCGTTGTGATCGTGCTGCACAGAGCCAGAAAAAAGCGTGAGTTCATTTATGAAGTAAGCGCCAGGGACCAGAGGCTGGCGGAGCTGGATGCCCGGGTTGCCAATCCGGAGTATATCATGAGGACAGGACCGGGCATGATCAAGCGGTATCCCTATGAAACCTCTTACCTCAGCGCAGCGCTTGCCCAGAGGCGGTTTGAGAGCAGCTTTATCGGGATCCTGGTGGAAACGGAGATGAGGCGGGAGCGTTTCTTTACGGATATCTCCACGCCCATCGAGGTGGGCAGGGATTCTGCCTGCGCGATCACGGTGTCAGACGATAAGCTTGCCCCGCGGCAGTTTGTGATGGAACAGAAGGACGGCAGGATCGAAGTCCGGAATCTGGATCCCCACAGACGGATGGTGATCGAGCGGGGAGATGCTTACCACCGGGTGTCAGACAGAGCAGTCGTGCTGGAGGAGGGAGACGTGATCCATGCGGGGGAAAGCAGGATTTCCATTTCCTTCGGACAGTAAGATGGCAGGGGACGTGATTTGCAATGCATTGTAACAAGTCACATCCACAGGCCGGCCCGCTGACGGGGATGTGACTCGTTACAATCATGGCAGATAAGGAAGCTTCCGTATGAGCACAGTCTTGACTTTTTACAACGAACAGATCTATTACCGGTACCTGTTGCCGGCTGATAATAACGCGGATCATTTTGTGACACTGGTCGGGAAGAAGCTGTGCCTGGAGCGTAATCTGAAGCTTCACCTGGAGGTGATTAACCGGACGTGGCGTGTGATCCCCGGGAGGGGTTATATGATAGGTCCGTCTCCGCATCAGGCTAAGGCGGACCGGACATCGCCTGACTCCGAAGGAGCGTACCCGCCAACGGCGGGCAGGAGAAACCCGGCATTCCCGGCCGGGGGGAAAGGCTCTGTTGCCGCGCAGGAGGGGCAGGAGGAATCCGGCAGTGCCATCCCCTCGTCCTATGCGCTGAAGGATGGCATGCGGCTGGAGATCCGGACGCAGGATGGATGCGTGATCGGGGTTTTGGTCCGGGAAGATGAGTTCCTGCATCCTTACAGAAAGTACGCATTTCCGGGGGCCGGAAGGGTGGTAGTGGGGACGGACGATACGTGCGATATCCGGATTCCGGGGCAGCAGGCGTTTTGCTTCCGGATCGATCAGGAGGGGGAGCAGGCTTATCTGGAGAACCTGTCAGACGGAGCGCTTTACCACAATGCGATCGTTGTGCGCGGGCGTGTGCAGATTCAGGTGGGGGACGAGATTGACTTTCCGGGAAACCGTCTCGTTTATCTTGGATCTGCTCTGGCACTGGAGCATGAGGAAGGGGTGAAGACGGAGCTTGCGCCGTGCTCCGGAGAGGAGGACGCGACGCAGAGCGTGGCGCAGAAGGATGGCGCGGATGTGCCGGAGGAGGCGGAGAAGCTGTACCGGCGCTCTCCCAGAAAGCTGGAGAACCTGGATACCGGCGTGATCGATATCGAAGCGCCGCCGGATCCCTTTGTACAGAGAAAGCTTTCCCTTCGCCAGATGGTGGGCAATTCCGTGCTGATGGTTATTCCCATGCTGATGGGCAGCATGCTGATGATCATTGCGAGCAGACAGCAGGCAGGAATGACAGGACTGTTCATGTATTCCGGCCTGGTGATGGCGTTGTCTTCCGCGGTCGTAGGGATCATCTGGGCCGTGGTCAGTGCCAGGAGCTCGGTGGCGGATCAGAAGGCACAGGAGAATCATCGGTTTGAAGCGTACAGCGCGTACCTGATTGCAAAGGCGGATGAGATCCGCGGCCATTATACGGCAAACAAAGAGCGGCTTCTGTCACTATATCCGGATGCCTCGGTCTGCCTGGGCTATAACAGTGAGGGGACGAAGCTGTGGAACCGGAACTGGCGGCAGGATGATTTCCTGAAGATCATGGCCGGGATCGGGAACATTCCGTTCCAGATGGAGATCCATACACCGGAGCCGCATTTCTCCATGACGGATGATTCCCTGCGCATGAAGCCGGAATGGATCAGGAAAAATTATGAGACCCTGTATGATGTGCCGGTCCTTCTGGACCTCAAAGCGCATCCTCTGTGCGCCCTTGTGGGAGGGGAGGAGAAATTCGGCGCATTCGCGCTGATGCGTGCGCTCGTGCTGCACCTTGCCGCGACACACTGCTACACGGACGTGAAGCTCGTTTTCCTGTATGACAGTGACGTGGAGGCGGAAGAATGGGAGTTTGCGAAATGGCTTCCCCATACCTGGGCCGAGAACCGTAAGATCCGCTACACGGCAGGTACGCCCTCCGAGATCAGCGATGTCTGTTATGAGCTGACGCGGATCTTCCATGAACGGCTGGACAGCAGGAAAGGGAAAATGGAAGACGGGCGGAACAAGGAAGTGCCGCTGCCGTATTTTGTGCTGTTTTTGTCTGACCCGCGGCTGATCGAGGGGGAGCGGCTTTCCTCTTATGTGTATAAGAATGCGGAGAAGGCAGGCCTGACGACGATCATCCTGTCTGACTTCAGGGAAAATCTTCCGAACGAATGTGAATATTTCCTGTATCGAAATGAACTGTTCGAGGGAATCATTTCCGCCGGCGAGCGGACGGTGATGACATTTGACAAGGTGGGAAGGGATGAGCTGGAGGCATTTGCCCACGGGATCGCGGGCGTGCGGGTCAAGGAGACAAACAGCGGCGGCGAGATTCCTTCCGCAGTCACCTTCCTGGAAATGTACAAGGTGAGTACGGTGGATCAGCTGCGTGTCAGGGAACGCTGGCTGAAAAACCGGACCTATGACAATGTGCGTGCGCTTCTTGGCGTGAAGGGGGGCGGCGAGCCGGTTTACCTGGATCTGCATGAGAAGTACCATGGCCCCCACGGTCTGGTGGCGGGCACCACCGGCTCCGGAAAGAGTGAGACCTTGCAGACTTACCTGCTTTCGCTGGCGGTGGAGTACAGCCCGGATGATATCAGCTTCTTTGTGATCGACTACAAGGGCGGCGGAATGGCGAACCTCTTTGAAGGACTGCCGCATCTTTCCGGGTTCATTTCCAACCTCTCCGGACCTCAGATCAACCGGGCGCTTGTGTCCATCAAGTCTGAGAACCGCAGGAGGCAGATGCTGTTTAACGCAGCCCATGTGAATAATATCAACCGCTATACCCGCCTGTATAAGGAGGGTGTTGTCAGAGTGCCGGTCCCGCACCTTCTGATCGTGATCGATGAGTTCGCGGAGCTGAAGAAGGAAGAGCCTGATTTCATGCGGGAGCTGATCTCGGTCGCCCAGGTCGGAAGAAGCCTTGGCGTGCATCTGATCCTTTCGACTCAGAAACCCTCCGGGACGGTAGACGACAACATCTGGAGCAACTCTAATTTCCGGCTGTGCCTGAGGGTTCAGACAAAGGAAGACAGTGTCGATATGCTGGGGAATCCGGATGCGGCTTATATCACGCAGGCCGGGAGAGGCTATCTGCAGGTGGGAAATCAGGAGCTGTATGAGATGTTCCAGTCCGGGTACAGCGGGGCGGCCTATGCGCCGGAAGAGTCCGCTGACGGTGAGGCGACCTCTTTGCTTAACCTGACAGGACGGACGGAGTATACGTATAAAGGACCTGTAAAGGCCGCGGGGCAGGCGCAGGAGCGTTCTCAGCTGGATGCGGTCAGGGAGTACCTGGCCGGGATCGCCGCCGCGGAAGGGTATGCCGGCGGGCACCAGCTCTGGATGCCTGTTCTGGGGAATCCGATCTATCTGGATGCATTTGCCCCGTATCAGGAGCGTGTGGCGGATCAGGGCGGATACAGCCGGTCGGTGCTTTCGGATGGGCAGTTTGAGCTGTCCTGCGTGATCGGGCAGATGGATGATCCCCAGAATCAGGCGCAGGATCCCCTTTGGGTCGGCTTCGCGGAGGGCGGCCATCATGCGGTGATCGGTTCAATCGTCAGCGGGAAATCCACGCTTTTGCAGACGATTGTTTATTCCCTGGTCACAACGTACCCGCCCAATGAACTGAATGTCTATGCCATCGATTACTCCAGCAGGTTCCTTGCGGCGTTTGAAGAGCTGCCGCATGTGGGCGGCGTGATGTTCGATGGGGAGGAAGAGCGGACAGCCAGATTCTTCAATATGCTGGATGAAATACTAGAGGAGCGGAAGAAGAAGTTCCGGGGCGGCAACTATGCGCAGTATGTGAAGGCGAATGGCGTGGAGGATCCGGCGGTTCTGCTGGTCATCGATAATTTTGCCGCCTTCAATGAGAAGACCCAGGAGAAATACCTGCAGCGCCTGATCAGGCTTTCCAAGGAGGGCGTGAGCTGCGGGATCTTCCTGCTGATCTCAGCCGGGGGCTTTGGCATGAGCGAGCTGCCGAACCGGCTTGCGGAGAATATGGGAACGGTTCTGACCCTGGCGCTTCCCGATAAGTTTTCCTATGCGGATGTGCTCCGGCTGACGAGAGTGAACCTGATGCCGGAGACGCAGCTACGGGGAAGGGGATTGTGCAGGGTCGGGGAGAGTGTCCTGGAATATCAGACAGCCCTGGCTCTTCCTGCCGCGGATGATTTTCAGCGGATGGAAAGCATTCGCCGAAGATGCGCGCAGCTGAATGCGTTTGGAAATGGATACGTGGCGAGGCGCATTCCTGAGATTCCGGAGAATCCGACGATCGATCTGTTCCTGGCCCTGCCGGGTGTCCAGGAGGCGCTGGGAGATGACAGGTATCTGCCGGTCGGCTACAGGAAGGACGATGCGAAGGTCTACAGCCTCGACCTGCATGAGGTCTACTGCTGCCTGATCGCAGGGCAGAAGCGGTCCGGAAAGAGCAGCCTGATGCGACTGATGGTTCTGGAAGCGCTTAAGAAGAGCCAGCTACCTGCGGTGGCAGCTCAGGCAGGCATGGCTTCGGCAGGTTCCGCCCCGGCAGGCACGGCTTCGGCAGGTTCCGCTCAGGCAGGCACGGCTTCGGCAGGTTCATCTCAGGCAGGCATGGCTTCGGCAGGTTCCGCCCCGGCAGGTATTGCTTCGGCTGACGCACAAAAGGGAACCATATCCTCGGAGGGATTCGATTACGCAAGGACTGTTCTGATCGATCCGGATGGAAAGCTGAAAGACCTGCATGGGTGCGATCGTCTTAAGCTGATCACGACCCCGGAGGAGCTGTATGAGTACTGCATCAACGAACTGACGCCTGTCTTCCACGAAAGGAATGTGAAAAAGCATGCCCTGCTGGAGCAGGGACTGGAAGGGGAAGAATACTATGAGGGAATGGCCGGGTACAGGCCGGTGTTCATTTTCATCACAAACCTGGTTACATTCATGAAGCAGGTATATGCGGATACGCACAGCATGAAGGAATTCATGGGGACACTGTTCCGGAAGGGGGAAGGGCACAAGATTACCTTCATCGCCATCCTGCCGCTGGAGGACCGCGGGTCGGCTGCCGGGTATGAGGCATTTAATCTATTCACCCAGTACCGCACCGGAATCCATACAGGCGGGAACATTTCGCAGGATCCCTATCTGTCCTTCGAGACCGTGGACTTCAAGGAAAGGTCAAAGGCCGGACGGCCCGGAACCGCAATGGTGCCGGAGATGGGAACGGCGGAGTACGCCGTGCAGCTTGTGATCCCGTATGCGCGCAGGAAGGGGAATTATTTATGGTGATCATAGAATTAAAGGTTCCTTCGCTGGGGACAAGCTATAGTTTTCAGGTGAATGAACAGCGGACAGCGGGCCGGCTGCTTGAGGAAATGCTCAGTGTCCTGAGGCAGAAGACCGGGGAAGCGGAGGATGCGGAAGCGTCAGGGTATGAACTTTTCTCTGCGCAGCAGGGACGGCGGATCAGGAAGGATCTGGCGCTGGGCGCGCAGGGGATCGGAGACGGCAGCACATTGGTGCTGGTGTGATCAGAATGTACAGGTCACACCCCCGCCAGCGGGCCGGCCTGTGGGTGCGCCCCCTCCTTCATCCAAAA
>CAMJIC010000077.1 GCA_946405675.1 uncultured Clostridia bacterium | reverse complement strand
AATTCTGCTTCATTGCGTAATAAAGCTCCATGTCTCCAGGATACCAGATCCATTTGGTTTTGTTCTTCACTTGATCTCTCCTCGTTGTTCCATCGATATCAGTCTCCTGTATAAACCATTGTATTACGTGACTGTCCAGAACCCGTCCTGAACAGTTACTACGGCGAGGCTTTCCAACGCAGCAGATGAGCGTTTGGACAAGTCAGATGTACAAGTTATTCTGTAACAGATCCTTACTGTATTACTTCAGATGCGCATCCATATACTCCTTCAAACCGTCCAGGACCTCGGCGGAGTAGAGCATATCCCCTGCATGCCCCTGTCCGGGATACAGCGTATAAGAGACCCGATCGTCTCCCAGCTTCTGCTTCATATGGTCAGCGAGCCGCTCTGACTGCAGGTATGGAACGGTCAGGTCCGCATCTCCGTGTATGATCCACACTGAGAGCTTCTCCAGGTCGTGGCTGTCTATGTAGGTGTAAGGATTCACCTTCGCCTTCTCTTCCGGTGTCATCTCCGATACATTTTTCCGGAACCAGAAGGACTCCACGTCCTCATATCCACGCGTGGCGGAACCGCTGACCCAGGAATTCGCGACCTTGCGGACAAGCGCGGGAATGCCCAATGTCTTCCAGTCCTCTTCGGCCCCCTCATTCTCGATGTGGCCGTAATAGTCAACCAGAAGATCCACCTCTCCGGATACCGGATCCATGTTCTCTTCCCCGATAAATGACACTTCCGAAAACTGGCTGTCGTCCGTCACGCTGCACATGGTCGCCAGATACCCGCCCGCAGATTCCCCAAAGACCGGAAGCTTGCGCGCATCATATCCGTATTCCTCCGCATGCGCCCGCAGGAAACGGATAGCCGCCTTACAGTCTGACAGCGCCGCGGGGAACTGCGCCTCCTGGGCAAGCCGGTAATTCACTGTCGCACACGCATATCCGTGATCCCGGAAATAACGGTACATCAGCTGTGCCTGCCTCGACTGGGAATCATTGGTGATGAACCCGCCGCCATGGATGATCACATACAGCTGAGGAAGCTTCCCGCCGGAGTCCTCGTCTGTATCCGGAATATACAGATCGAGATACTGGCTCTCGGAATCTGACGCATACGGCACCTTCATCAGGCTTTTCCCTCCGGTCCAGTCATCCTTTTCCGGAAGCTGGAGCTTCTTCGAGGTCACATTGCCCCAGACTGCCCCCACTGCCTTCGGGTACAACGCCGCGAATGACGCAAACACAGCCACCACGCAGCAAAGAATAATCAGCACGATCCGAACTACGATTCCTGTCTTTGATCTTTTTTTCTCTTTCATCATGTATAGTTTGATTCAGCACCTCTGTTCCTGAACAGAGGTGCTGAACCAATTTCCTTTCTTCCCTATAGAAGCTGTACCAAATTTATGAAGCAACATGCGCCGGCTGATTCTTCATCTGCCATTCTTCAGCCAAGCAGTTTCCCGATCAGGCTGTTTTTCCGCTTCTCCTGCTTCTCCAGATATTTCCGGTTCTCCTCTTCAAAGTTCAGCCCCTTCTCCTTGCAGCGCGCCTTCAGTTCGGCAATACGCTCCTCTTCTGCCTTCCGGTCCGCTTCCTCCTGCTCCAGGCGGGCGCGTTCCTCCGGCTCGATCCAGGTACCGCCCTCCGCCAGCACAGCCGCCTTCTGGCGCTCCAGAACCTTCTGTCTGTCTTCGTCCGTATATTTCTCCACATCCATCCTCCACAGAAGGACGATGGACAACGCGAAACCGATCATATCCATGCACAGATAAGCGATCACCATCCCGGTTTCCGTGGAGGCTGCCTGCCTCGTGACAGTCGCGTCATATCCCATCGCGCTCAGGAAGATATTCACGATTCCCATGGACAGAACAGCCAGGCCGACCATGGTAGCGCCATAGATGGACATTGTAAAGCCGTCGCTCCGGAAGCCATGCTTCGCCTCCAGATGATCGAGTACATCAGACAGCACCGCAA
Source organism: uncultured Clostridia bacterium (assembly GCA_946405675.1). Taxonomy (GTDB): domain Bacteria; phylum Bacillota; class Clostridia; order Lachnospirales; family Lachnospiraceae; genus Porcincola. Next base: position 8,492 of record CAMJIC010000077.1, on the reverse strand, counting down.
CCATGACGTACTGCGCCGGGATAATACCGATCGCCTTCAGGACAACACCGGCACACACGATCCCGAAGCTATGCACGTTGATGAATGCCACAAGGCCGCCCGCCAGAGAGAAAATCAATCCCAGCACGATGGCTTTCTTCTTTCCCAGCTTGCTTGCCAGCGGCCACGCGATCACCATGCCCACCGCGGACGGCAGTCCCCCGATCAGGCCGAGGGTAGACATCAGCGCACCGGAGGTATTCTCCGGGCTGGAAGACGCAAGTACCGAATCAAACATCCAGCGGGCATAGAAGCTCATTGAGGTATTCTTGACAAGCTGTCCCATCTGGAAGAACAGAATGAACAGGATCACCATCCACCAGTACTTTTCAGAGGTGCATGCCTTCACATGGGTCTTCATCGGAAGCTTCTCTTCCTTCACGCCCAGTTCAATTGCCTCCTCAGTGATGCGCTCCCTGGTGAAATAATACTCTAATATGATGCCAAAGGCCGTCAGCACCGCCATTGCGATGCCCAGGATCCGCCAGTTGGCGTAGCTGGCAACCCTGTCGATGGTTCCGTCCTCGCCAGTCACAAACATGAAAGGCTGCAGCAGCACCGGCACCAGGATACTGGCGCCCACACCTGCTGCCGCGATCATGGAAGCGTTGGACAGCGTCGCCAGAAGCCCTCTCTGGTTGCCGTTTCTCGTGGACAACGCCACCATGGAGCTGTGGGCCGTGTAGTAGCACGGATACCCGATCGAGTAAAACAGATTGAAGGAAACGGCGATCCAGACCATCTTCATCATATAGTTTTCCGCCTGCGGATTGTCCCCGCCCGGTGTCATGAAGAGCAGGATGATGGCAACCGCCATCACAGGCGCGGACAGAAGCAGGTAGGGTCTCGCCTTCCCCGCCGGTGTCCTGGTATTGTCGATCAGCTGTCCGACAAACAGGTTCCCCGCCACCACAACGATGGCTGAAATGATCGGCAGCAGCATGGAAAATACACCGAACTGGCTGTCCGTCAGCCCCAGCACATCCGCGTAATACCTGGTCAGATAGGCGCTGAAGATCGAGTTTGCGATCATGGCGCATAACGGTGCCAGCAGGTAGCCGATGAACATCTCCTGCAGCTTCACGCTGCTGGAGGTGATCCGAGTCTTTAAAACCGGATTCCGAAAGAATTTCTCCATAGTATCTCCTGTCCTGTTCTAAGGATCTGTCAATAAGGAACTGTCACAAAACCACGCTCCACTTAATCCTCGATCCTGATTTGCAGCTGCTAACTGTTCAAAACCCGATCTAAACAGTTAACAGCTAATCATCTTCAGACGTCAACGTGGGAATCTCTGGCATCCCGTCTTATATAATCGGAATGACCGCCTCTGACTGCAGCACTGAATCCGTCTCCGTGGCAGTGACCTTCACTTCCCCCTGCGCACCGGCCCGGACGATCGCCAGAGCCTCTCCATAATAGGTATCCGTCGTGTCCGTGGTGTAATTGCCCCTGACATAGGAATTCGCGCAGCCAAGGCCCAGAAGCGTCCCGTTCTCCACATCGACCTTCAGCATATGGCGCTCGAGGGGCTTCCACACACCCTTCTCATCCGTATAGCGCAGCCGTACAAAGCTCAGGCCCCCCGCCTTCACGGAAGGCTCCTCCGGAAGCACCCTCAGGTGCGTCTGGAAGGAGGCGGAGCGAAGGGTGCAGGATCCCGTCTCATGCCCGGTCTCATCCAGGGAGACCGCCGTCAGCTCACCTGCTTCCCAGGGAATCCGGAACAAGGTCCGCGCCGTCCTGGATGCCTTCTTCTTTGCGACAGACCGGCCATTCAGGCGAAGCTCCACCTGTGCGGCGCGGGAATAGACCTCCACCGTCGCCATCTTCCCTTCACAGCCATTCCAGGCCCAGCTTTCCACTGCTTTGGTCAGGCTCCATCCTGTCAGGTTCGGATTATCCGTCCGGTCCACCGGCTGTACACCAATCAAAGGTCCGGCCTCCTGCTCCAGGGCCACAAGGGTATACGCCGCCTCCGCCCTACGCTTGCCGGTGATATCGATCCGCCCGTTGCCGCCGGTCATCTGCGTCTCATCCTCATCCATATGGTAATCGCCATACTCCGGCGCGCCCATCCCGGTCTCACCGATATAGTCCATGCCGGCCCACACAAAATCGCCGGCGATGGCCGGATTCTCCTTTGCGATGTTCCAGAACAGCCATGCGTCCTTGCAGAAGGTTTCCGATCCGAGGATCAGACGGTCGGGATATTTCTTCATGTCCTTCTTATAGCGCCAGATGCCATAGTTATATCCCGCCATATCCATGTTGGCGTAGGCATCCCTTGTCTTCACGTCGCAAGGGTACAGCGTCGCGCCGAACTTCATGAATTTGTCGCCCATCACGCAGGCCAGCTTGTTGTAGAACTCGCTGCCCACCGCCTTTTTCTTCTGTTTCCCATCCTTGTTCTGAGCCGCCTTCGACTCCTTCTCCGCCTTCTCATCACTGTATACACCCATGCCGATGGAGCTGAGGAAGTTGAAGAAGATGTTGATCCCGCAGGAGACCGGACGGGTATCATCCAGGGAATGCAGGTACTGCGTCATGGTACCGGTAAACGCGATTCCCTCTGGCCGTGCGGTCTCGGCGACCTCATTCCCGGTGGAATAGGCAATGACGCAGGGATGGTTATAATCCTTGTCCACCATATCCTTCAGATCCTGCTGCCACCAGTCCTTCAGGTATGTAACATAATCATATTTCGTCTTATGCATGGTCCAGGCATCGGCAAACTCATCCATCATCAGCATACCAAGACGGTCACAGGCATCGAGGATCGCCTTGGAACACGGATTGTGGGCGCTCCGGAGCGCATTGTATCCATTCTCCTTATGCAGGCGGACCTTCCGCTCCTCCGCCTCCGGAAAAGCGCAGGCTCCCAGCAGTCCGTTGTCATGGTGGATGCATGCGCCCCGCAGGATGACGCGCTTTCCGTTGATGGTGATTCCTTCCTTCGCGCTCCAGGAGAGCGACCGAATGCCAAAGGTCTCCTCCACCACATCCTCCCCGAAGGTCACACGCGCTTTGTACAGATTCGGGTGCTCCGTATCCCACAGCTTCGCGTCATGGATGGTAAATGGAAACCGCACCTTCGTGGAGCTGCTTTGATAGGAACGCTCAGCGACAGACTGCTCCCCATCCAGGATCTCCACCGTCACATTCCCAGGCCTTGACAGCCTCACATGCACCTCGATCTTCCCCTTCCGGTAATCAATCGTCCGGATCTTCACCCCGTTCACAGGGATATGCTCCTCCCCTCCCAGCCACAGGATGACCGGACGGTAGATCCCGGTTCCGGAGTACCAGCGGCTGTTGGGCTGGTCCGAATTGCGGGCAATCACCTTGAGCTCATTCTCCTCCCCGTACTTCAGGAAGGGATTCAAATCCACATAAAAATTCGTATATCCATAGGGACGGAAGGCCGCCTTCTCCCCATTGAGATAGACCTCCGCATTGTGGTACACACCTTCAAATTCAAGCATCGCCGTCTGTCCCTGCCATTCCAGGGGAGCAGCAAAATGCTTCACATACTCGTAGTCTCCGCCGATATACCAGCCAATGTTTCCCTCGCCTGCGCTCTCACTGCTGCGGGGCTCATCGATCATGGCATCATGGGGCACGGTGACTGTCACAGGTTCCTTCTCCCTTGTCAGGCACCGCACCGTCCAGTTCTCATTCCATTCGATCTTTCTCACTTTCAACCTCCTGACTGAATATCACAATCCCGCCTGAACCGCAATGCTGCAAAACCAAACCCAATGTCATTCCGTTTCTGATTTCACAACCGCCTGAGAGCCTCGGGAAGAACCTTTCAGGGGTGTCCGCCCCAGGCGCACAGGTGACTGTGAAAGCAGAATCTGTATGACATTGAGTCACACACGGTCAGCGGGACGCACTTATAGCATTGCACCCTCACGCCAGGTCAAAGGAAATGAAATCATAGGTTCCCTTCCCTTCGATGCTGAAGTAAAGCGCCTCCTTCTCTGAGAGCCCACCCGGCAGCTCTCCGGAGAAGCCATGTTCATTCTTACAGGTCTGTACCGGAATACGGCAGATGATCGGTCCATCCTCCTTCGTCCGGATCACCACATCGCAATTGGTCCCGTAGCCCTGCAGGTTCACGCGGATCTTCTTCGTATGGCTCAGGTCGATATACTTGAAAGCCACCGTGCATCCGGTGCAGAAGTTCGAAATATACTGATCCGGGCCGGTCTCCCTGTCCTTCCCCTTCTGCGTCAGGAAGGGGCTGCTGCCTCTCGGGTACTTCAGCATGCTCAGGAAACGGGTTCCGCTCTTTCCATAGATATTGCAGGCACAGTATGCAGGGATATGGCCCTTTCCCGCAAGCGGCCCTTTGTTCAGTCCGCAGGAGGTCATCTCCGCCTGGTAGAACAACCCGTCCTCAAACCGGATCTCCTCCGCGCAGGCCTGGCGGGAGGACTGCTTGCGGTTGGAATGGCGGTGATAGAAAACATAGTATCTGCCGCCGATCTCGATCAGGCTTCCATGGGTATTCCCGGTGTCCATATGGGCATGCTTCACGTCCGGCACGCCGGGAAGGCCAATATCGCCGCAGCTGACAAGGATGCCGCCGTAGGTAAATCCGCCGGTGGGCGAATCACTCACCGCATAACACAGGTTATGGCTGTTCAGGGAGCTGTAGATAAAATAATACTTCCCGTTGAACTTGCGCATGGAGCTTGCTTCACCGAAGGGCTGCTCCTCGTAAGGCGTCCCCTTCGCCTTCTTGCCCGTCAGCACGCCAAGATAGTGCAGGTCGTCTCCGGAAATGACCGTCAGCATGTCCTTCGTATCGATCTCAAACCACATCGGGCCGTCCACAGTCGGTTTGGAGCCATCCAGCAGGATCGGATTCCCGCTGAAGGCGAAGCCGGTATAAAGGTAAAGGCGTCCGTCATCATCCTTCAGACATCCCGGGTCAAACTGGAAGGGCTCTCCCCGCTTTCCGATCGGCGTCCCATCCTGATACTTCACGTAACCGTAGAACTCATATTTCCCTCCCGGCTCATCACTGACGGCCACGGAAATCATCTTGGTACCGCCCATGAAGTAATACAGATAGTAGCGCCCATCCGGCCCCGCCACCATATCCGGAGCCGCAAGACCGTTGGTAATCCGATTCTTCGGCGCGGCCGGATCCTGCTCCCTGCGGAAGATCACGCCGTGATACTTCCAGTCAGACAGATCATCCACCGGCGCAGACCAGCATACATAATCCCCGAGGCAGAAATTAATGCCGTTGAACAGATCATGGGAGCCATAGATATAGACCCTCCCGTCCACGATATGCGGCTCCGCGTCCGGTACATATTCCCAGCTGGGGAGGTATGGATTCAATGCCTGTTTCATGGTGTTCCTTTCTCCTTTCCTGTGTGTGGATCCGGCACCTCCTTCAACGGGATCAGGATCCTGAGCACAAACCAGTTATTTTCCTGAGCGGCGACAACCGATCCGTTATACTTCTGGACGGTCTTCTGCATGCTCTTCATCCCGTATCCGTGGAGATGATGATCTGCCTTGGTCGTTACGGGCATACCATTCTTAAACTTGAGCTTTTCGTCACAATAGTTCTGCATCCGGATCAGGAGAAACCCCTTCTCCCGGGTCACATACAGGCTGATGAGCCGCTTCTCATGATCCGGCTGCTTTTCCGCATTTTCGATGGCATTGTCCAGCATATTGCCGAAGAGCGCACTGATCTCCATATCATCCATGAAGTCCAGAAGGCTTCCGTCCGCAATGACCTTCATCTCAATATCCCTTGCCCTGCAGTGCGTGCTCTTGGCTGTCAGGACGACATCCAGAACGCGGTTCCCGGTTTTATTCTGATCCTCGTAGATGCGGATCTCCTGTTCCATCTGATCCAGATATTCCTTGCTCCGGGCGGACCCTGCCTCCTCTCTCAGAAGTACGATCTGATGCTTCAGGTCATGATACTTCTGATTGACCATGTCGATGCTTTCCCTGGAAAGCCGGTAGGTCCTGTACTGCATCTCATTGATGCTGTGGAGCGCATCCCTCTCCAGCCTCGTCTGCATCTCCCTTGCCTGGGAACGATAAGCAATGATCAGGATGACCCCGCTGGCATCCGCCATCGTCCGGAGCATGAAGATCTCCCATGCATTGGTGGAGCTGAACAGGCTGTTGCTGGTGATATAGCTCAGATTGCTGATGCTGATGATGGACAGAACACTGACCCAGATCACCACCGTATCCCTAAGGGTGATCACAGCGTCCGTCCCATCTTTCAGATACCGCCGCTTCAGCAGGATCCCTGCCGTGATACACGCGGTATAGACACCAAGCATACACAGAATCTCAAGCCGGATCGTCAACCGGCCCACCACGCGTACCGCAAGGTAATAGCACAGCTGCCAGCTCAGGGAAGCCATATATTCCCCGGTCATAACCGCCTCTGCGCTGAAGTATCCCGCTTCCGTCCAGCTGCAGCCGAACAGAAACCGGACATATACAAAGATCACGCAGTAGATGCAGGCCATCGAAAGGATAAACAGATCCTTCCGGGCTCCCTTTGTCACCTCCATGAACACCAGCAGAAATGCCAGGACCCCGGCACTGCCTGCCACACGCGTCAGGATATGCTTCCCCTTCCCGCGGAAAGGATAATAGATCAGAAAAACAGCCAGCCAGTAGGCGATGGCATAAAAATATCCCGGAGTATCCCGAATTTCAGCCAGTTCCATATCTCCCCCCGCTGCCTGCCCGCTCCTTAGGATCTGCTCAATTATAACTGCTCATCTTTCTTGTCTTTTTCTCCGATCCTGCAGGGCAGGATTCGGTTACATAGCCCGCTATGCGCCCTCATCCTGCCCTGCAACCTCGAAGAAAAATCCTGCGAAATCTTGAGCAGTTATTATTGAGCAGCTCCTTACTCCGACAACGCCGCTTCATTATCGCTTTCATACACCCTCAGCCGCAAGTGCCTCGGACTGTCCTGAACCGTTACAATAAATCAACTTATTCAGATATGTTATACTACAGAACGCTTCTGATCGCCCCCATTTTCACGCAGGCGGTTCTTTTTTGAACGTGAAGTGCAGCAAGTCACGCCCCTGCCAGCGGGTCGACCTGTGGGTGCGCCTTATTGTTACAAGTCACACCCCCGCCAGCGTAACTGCCCACTGCCCGGCTGGTCAGGCTATGGATTGCGTCGGAGGGCCGCTCGCGCTTATGTCCTCGCGTAGCGGTTCTAAGCTCATGCTGCGCCTTTGGCTTGCATTCGCTAAGAACCGACGCTGCGGATGCCCTCCTCGTGCAATCCATAGCCTGCCCAGCCGGGCAGTGAACAGAAACGCTGGCAGGAGTGTGACTTGTAACGCCTTGTTACCGTAAAGTGTTGCCATCCGTCAGAAATCTTGTCAGATTTTTTCCATTTTGCTATACTCAGGCTATAGGAGGCCGGGAAGCCATGTCTAAGCCAATTCAGGTCGCGATCGTAGAGGATGACGACCACGACAGAGCCATATTGAAAGACTGTCTGACCCGTTACGCGAAGGACAAAGACATCCACCTAAATATCAGAGAATATACCGATGGCGAAGATTTGGTCACCGGCTATTGTGCTGACTATGACCTGATCCTGATGGATATCCACATGCGCTTCCTGAACGGGATGCGGGCTGCCGGAAGGATCCGCGAGATGGATCAGGATGTGGCACTCATTTTTGTCACAAACCTGTCTCAGTACGCGATCGAAGGATATAAGGTCCGGGCAGCAGACTACCTCATCAAACCCCTGAATGATTTCTCCTTCGCCGAATGCCTCAACCGCATCCTTCCGCAGATCAGCCGGGAACGCCGCAGGAATATGATCACAATCCCGCACAATGGCGGAAAGATGAAGCTGGAGACGGATCTCATACGCTTTATCGAAGTGCAGGATCACGACATCATCTTTGTCACGGACAAGGGCCGCTATGTCAGCAAAGGAACCATGAAGGATCTGGAAGAGCGCCTGGACCCGAACCAGTTCTGCCGCTGCAACCGCTGTTATCTGGTCAATCTGCAGTACGTTGACAGCTACCAGGGCTCCAATGTTACCGTCGCCGGAGATCAGATCCAGGTCAGCCGGGGCAGGAAGAAATCCTTTCTCGACGCCCTGAATCTGTACATGAACCGGCATGGATAATGCTTCATCCCAGTAACTGTTCAGAACCTGTTCTGAACAGTTACAGATCAATCAGAACACAAAATGATAGGTACCGGCCTCCAGCTCCAGCTGCTGCGCCGGTTTTTTGTTGTGCAGCGTTTCTCCCGCTGGCGTTACCCCTTCCATCTCTTCCACCGCAAGATCTGCCGGCAGGTAAAGGGTTGCCGTGGAATTGGCCGGTATGGTCACGTCATAGGATGTGAGCACGCCATTCTCAGCAGTCCATCCGCTCCTGATGGTTCCCAGAACGGACTCATAG
>CAMJIC010000076.1 GCA_946405675.1 uncultured Clostridia bacterium | reverse complement strand
ATAAACCTCTGAATCTGTCTGGTATCCAGAATCCCAAGCACTTCTTTTCCCAACAGCTCCTTATCCATCCTGTCGTCCCTCTTGTATACGATTCAGACATTTCCTTCCCCAGACCAGGCTCATCACAAACCATACCGCCTGCGTGATCAGGGTTGCATACCAGATTCCCCATACACCGATCCCCATCCATTCAGCCAGCAAAAATGACAGTGTCGGATTGATGAACAGGACGCAAAGCAAAGCCATCGTCCTTGGGATCTTAGTTTCACCGGTGCCCCTCATGGCGCCTACGATCACGATACGCAGGATCTGCAGCACCGTCAGTGCCGCCACGACATAATTATAGCCTGCGCCCTCTGAAACAGCATTGGGATCGGCAAAGAATATTCCATAATACCAACGCGCCCCGAATATATAGACCAGGCTCAGTATCCCACTGATTACGCCTGAGATCAGGCATATCTGCTTAAAGTAAGTTTTCCCCTCCTCCAGCTGTCCGGCACCCACGCTTCGTCCCGTCAGCGTCACAACAGCGCTTTGCAGTCCATCCCCAAATGCAAAGGTATAGTTCAACAGGATCATTGCGACAAAGTATACCGAGGTACGATCCGCCGGCAGGCCGGATACAACGAACGAGGACAGCAAAAAACCGATCCGCGTAAACAGGTTTTCCAGGACAATGTTGCCCGCCTTCGAACGGATATCCTTCCTGTACTCCGGCGGTAATGCCCGGATGTTCATCAGACCCTTCAGGCTCAGGAAGTCACTGTGCCTGATCAGATAGAATATGCTGAAGGCGCAGGCCGCGGCGCTTCCTGCCACTGTCCCGATGGCATCACCAATGACCCCCAGCGCAGGGAACCCGAAGTGTCCTTCGATCAGCAGGTAATTCACCACAATATCTCCGACCGCCATGAAGATACCGGAAATGAAAGTAACCCGTGTCTTACCGATCCCGCGCAAGGCAGCGTTCAGGATGATCGATACTGTCTGGAAGACCATGAAGCACATGATAATCCGGAAAAAAGCAACCGACGTGTCGATGGTTTCTGTCTGCCGGCTGCACAGCCTCATGATGGGGTCCGCAAGGAAATAGAACAGGACGCCCATGACCACCGACAGGAAGAACCCCGTCCTCAGCACCGCATGAAAATACCGGTTCGCCCTCTCCGCATCCCGCTTCCCCAACGCCTGGGACACAAAGATCGATCCGGCTGTACCCAGCGCAAAGAATATGGAAAAGAAAAAAAGCTTCGGCTGCGAGGTCAGCGAAACCGCCGAAACCGTGCTTTTCCCCAGCGGAGAGATCATCCTGGTATCAATGGATGTCACGATGACATTCACCAGGCTCTCCAGAATCGCCAGCCACGCTATTTTGATGATTTCCTTCCGATATTCCCGGGCACCCCTTCCCTTCATCCGGCAGAAACCCTCAGTCTCTTGATTCAACGCCTTCCTCCGTCACAGCCTCATCATCAGCACGGATCGATCCTCAACTGGAACAATCCTTCAATCCGGCAGCTGATAATCCCGGAATCTTTCAAATACAAAAATGGATTTCTTCTCTGAGGAACCGTCCGGCAGAAGCTTTTCCACCGTATCTCTCTTCGTGCAGGCGCACACGACCTTGATCCCATCCCGAAGAAGCCGGTTCACAAGCATAAAGAGAAATGTAAACTCACCGGCAGCCATAACCGCATCCGGCTTCATCTCCTCGATCCTGCATGCATATTCTCTGACCAGCGGCTGCAGCTGGTCAGAATCAAGAAGGGGATCCACCTGCGGGAAAGGCAGATCGACCACCTCTCCATATGCACTTGCCGCCTCAAGCTGCGCCGCCCCCCAGAAAGCACTGGGGTGATTACTGCAATTCAAAAACATATCCGTGAATCCTTTCCGCCGGTTCTGTCTCTGTCCGGAAAAAAACAGCATTGATTGCCTGTGCTCCGGCCGTTGCCGGACATGAAACATATTATCACACAAATCCCCATTCTTCCACTGATTACAGCAACTGACATCGCTGCGTGCCAGTGCGTGACTTGTAACCCAGTGACACGCTTTTAGCGCCGAGACAGGACGCTAAAAAAACAGGGGTGCATATGATACACCCCCGCTTTTATTAAGAATGATCAGTGAACCTTCGGAAGACGAGCGATGCTTTCCGCAATCTCCTCATCAGACGGAATGTAGTTTTCCATCTCGCCGTTATGGAACTTCTCATATGCCACGAGGTCGAAGTAACCGGTACCGGTAAGGCCGAATACGATCGTCTTTTCCTCACCGGTCTTTTTGCACTTTTCAGCCTCATCGATCGCCGCGCGGATCGCATGGGCGCTCTCCGGAGCAGGGAGGATTCCTTCTACCCTTGCGAACTGTTCGGCTGCCTCAAACACATCGGTCTGCTTCACGGATCTTGCTTCCATCAGTCCGTCGTCATACAGCTGTGAGAGGACAGGGCTCATGCCATGATATCTCAGGCCGCCGGCATGGTTTGGAGCCGGGATGAATGATGAGCCAAGGGTATACATCTTAGCAAGCGGGCAGATCATGCCGGTATCGCAGAAGTCATACGCATAGGTTCCGCGGGTAAAGCTCGGACAGGACGCCGGCTCCACGGCAATGATCTGATAGTCTGCTTCTCCGCGCAGCTTCTCTCCCATGAACGGCGCGATCAGGCCTCCGAGATTCGATCCTCCGCCTGCGCAGCCGATAATCATATCAGGCTTGATCCCGTATTTATCAAGAGCGGCCTTTGTCTCCAGGCCGATAACTGACTGGTGAAGCAGGACCTGGTTCAGCACGCTGCCAAGGACATAACGGTAGCCTTCATTTTTCGTCGCGGCTTCGACTGCTTCAGAGATCGCGCAGCCAAGGCTTCCCGTTGTGCCAGGATGCTCTTTGAGGATCGCCCGGCCCACTTCGGTCGTCTCAGACGGAGACGGCGTAACGGACGCGCCGTATGTCCGCATGACCTCACGCCGGAACGGCTTCTGCTCATAAGAAACCTTGACCATGTATACCTTGCAGTCAAGGTCAAAATACGAACAGGCCATGGACAGCGCCGTTCCCCACTGGCCGGCCCCTGTCTCCGTAGTAACTCCCTTCAGCCCCTGCTTCTTCGCGTAATAAGCCTGAGCGATCGCGGAATTCAGCTTATGGGAGCCGCTGGTATTGTTTCCCTCAAACTTATAATAGATCTTCGCTGGCGTCTGAAGCTTCTCCTCCAGGCAGTAAGCCCTGACCAGCGGCGATGGGCGGTACATCCGGTAGAAATCCCTGATCTCCTGCGGGATCTCGATATAAGGGTGCTCATTGTCCAGCTCCTGCTGCACCAGCTCCTCGCAAAAGATTGGTGTCAGCTCTTCCGCCTTCAATGGCTCTCCTGTTCCCGGATTCAGAAGGGGTGCCGGCTTGTTCGCCATGTCCGCCCTGACGTTATACCAGGATCTGGGCATCTCATTCTCTTCCAGATAGATCTTGTAAGGGATTTTTTTCTCGACGGTCATAGTGTTGCTCCTTTCCTTCGGATCTGCAGATATACTTCCTCCACGATCTGCACGTAACAACTCACACCCCTGACAGCGGGCAAGGCTTGTAACATCTGCACAGGCGATCGATCTGCAGCTCCCTATGAGTGGTTTAAGGAGATGCTCAATCATAACTGCCCAAAGATTTCACAGGATTTTTCTTCGAGGCTGCAGAGCAGGATGAGGGCGCATAGCGGGCTATGTAACCGAATCCTGCCCTGCGAGATCGAAGAAAAAGACAGGAAAGATGAGCAGTTATGAATGAGCAGATCCTAAGGACAGGGCAAAACCAAGAACAGAAAAACCCTGTCCCAACGCAGCTGCTGGGACAGGGTTGAAACATCAATCCTGCGGTGCCACCCGGCTTGGCATGTATCCCATGCCCACTCATGCGTACCATCATACGCCGGATTTTGATCACGGAGAACCGACTCCGTCTCGCATACTCGAAAAGAAAACCATTCCGTAACTGTCCAAAACATATCCTGAACAGTCACACCTGCCTTTCATCCTTTCAGCTCGCCCTCTGAAGTCCATTCGGGAAATGCCTCACACTGCCTCGCACCAGCCGGCAGCTCTCTGAAGAAAGAATCACTTCCTTACTCACTCTTCATCAACGGTTTAAAGTATCATATCATTGAACTGCCGGATCAGTCAACCCATTTTTTCAAATGCTTGTAACAACTCCCAGAAAATAGTAAGATTGATGTAACTGTCAGGAACAGTCCGAAGCACTTGCAGCTGAAGGCGTATAAAATATAGATAAAACGGATTCAAACCTTCAGACAAACACAGAACGAAACGGACAGGCACATGCACAATAGAACCATAAATGTAAACCAGGAATCCGATTTCGGGCCGGCGCTTCTTCTGATTGAAGAAGAAGCCTGTGCCAGTCTCATGGAGCAGGAGAAGAACACCTGCATCCTTCTGAGCGAGGAACTCATGCTGCACCTTCTTCAGTCAGGGTACAGCCCGGTTCAGGTCAGGATAAAAGGCAAAAAACACCCTTATATGGAGTTCTCCGTCTCCGGAGAGCCGGACTCCTTTTTCATCCTTGATTCCGACCAGCGGCAAAGCGCGCTCGAGGCCCGGATCAACGGGAATATTCTCAGAACCTATGACAGATATATCGACTACCGTTATAATCATCAAACCGGCCGATATAGAATCTATCCGGAACAGAATCAAAGTGCTGCTCTGACCGGAGAGATTCTGGACTACTATAACCATGATCAGGCTGCGGGCGAAAAGCATTCCAGGGGATCCGGCCTTCTTCTGTGGATCGCCAGGAAACATCCGGATATGGCCGCAGCCGGGATCATCCTTCGCGTGATCCGGCATCTGGGGGCGCTTCTTCTCCCGGTGTTTACCGCCAATATGATAGACGCCCTGACAGAATACCACGATTTCTTTGTCATGCCTGTCTATATGAACCTGCTTTTCTCCTTTCTGGCTCTTGTATGCAATCTGGTCTTCGCGTGGATCGACAATCATGTCTATCACCGTTTTACAAGAACCCTGGAAAGCAGCCTGAAGATGGCAGTCATGGAGAAGATCCAGAGACTGTCCTTTCTCTACCATGAACAGACGTCTGACGGAAAACTGCTTTCCAAGCTGGTATCGGATGTCCAGTTTGTAAAGCTTCTTCTGTATGATTATTCTCTCTGCATCCTGCTTGTTCCGGAAGACCTTCTGTTCGTGATCATTGTCTCCATGCTGCGCCTTCCGCTTATGGTGCCGGTTCTTGCGGTTCTGCTGGCGTTCTACATTCTGCTGATCCGCCTCTATTCCGCGCCTGTCCGCCAGGCGAAGGAAAAAATGCGCAGGCAGACGGAAAAATCGAATGCATTGTTCCAGGAAATGCTCCGGATGGATCAGATCACCCGTTCCCATGGCCTTCAGCAGAACGAGTCCAGAAGGATCCGGCATTCTCTGCGCCAGGTTCAGCAGACATCCACCGTTCAGGATAACATGCAGCTTCGGCTCAACAATGTCGGCTTTGGAATGTCCCAGGGATTCCGCCTGATCGTCCTGGCGGTGGCTGTCTATCTTGCCTCCCGGGATCTGATCAGCATCGGGTCAGTCGTGCTCTTCGTGTCCCTGCTGGATATCATGATCAATTCGGTTCAAAGGCTGCTGGATACGATGCCGCAGATCACGCAGGGCGTTGACAGCCTCGCCAGTATTGACGAACTGCTCTCAGAGAAGAATATCGAAAGCAACGGAACCAGAATCCTTCCCAAACCCGTCAAGGGAGAGATCGAGCTGAAGCATGTCCGCTTCCACTACAAAAAAGATACCGTGGTTTTCGATGATATTTCCATGCACATTCCGGCAGGCTCCACCGTAGCCATTGTCGGAAAGTCCGGCACAGGCAAGTCAACGATCCTGGGACTGATCCTCGGGCTGTTTGAAAAAGAAAGCGGACAGCTGCTGATCGACGGAATTGATATCGACGCGCTTGAGAAGAATCATTACAGACGCTGCATCGCAGTGGTTCCGCAAACCCCGATCCTTTTCGCGGGAACCCTGTGGGAAAACCTCACCTACGGCCTGCAGTCCTGTTCTACAGCTCAGGTGACACAGGTACTGCGGCAGGTCGGCCTGGATTCACTGATATTGGACCATGAGGAGGGACTTGATCTGCAGCTGAATGAGGGAGGAGCGAATCTGTCCGGAGGCCAGCGCCAGCGGATCGCGATTGCCCGTGCCCTGCTGAGGAATCCGAAGATCATCCTTCTGGATGAAGCAACCAGTGCCCTTGACGAGGACAGCGAACGCGAGGTACAGGCGGCCATAGAATCCGCCATGCACACCTGTACCATGGTGATCGTAGCGCACCGCCTTCACACCATTAAGAAAGCGGATCTGATCTACGAAGTAGAGGACGGGAATCTGCACCGGTTTGATTCCTATGAAGCATACATGCGCCGCAGCACGGAGTGAAATCCGGCTGCATAGCCCGCATTGTGCCCTGATCCTGCCCTGCGGCCTCAAAGAAAACCTCGAAGAAAAATCCTGTGAAATCTTGCGCAGTCAGGATTGCGCAGTTATGATGAAGCAGCTCCTTGGCAAGAACCTGTGATCCTTGTGATCCTTGTGACACTTATGATCCTTATGATCCTATTGACCCTTGTGATCCTTATGATCCTATTGAGAGCCCGTTGAAATTGTATTCAAAAAAGCATTCCAATCCACAGGAGGTAATATCAATATGTCAAAGAAAATCTTATTCCCTGCACTCACCAGTCTCATGCTCTGCATATGCAGCGTCTCGCCTGTATCTGCTCTGGAGACAGAGACGCAAGCCCAGACAGAGCCAGTTCAGGAAGCACAGGCACAGCCCGGGGCAATAACAGCCCAGGAACAGCAGCTGCAAAATGGAACCATCGGGATCATCTCCGCCATGGATAATGAGATATCCCTTCTTCTGGAAAACATAGACAACGTGCAGGAAGAACAGTTCGCAGGCAGGACATATTATTCCGGCGAGCTTTGCGGGCATCACGTGGTTATCGTGAAAGCAGGGATCGGCAAGGTGCGCGCTGCCACAGGCGCGGCCGCTCTGTTGGATCACTATGATCTGTCCGGAGTGATCTTCACCGGAATCGCCGGAGGCACCGGAGACGAAACACAGGTCCTGGATGTGGTGATCGCGACAGATCTTGTCCAGCATGATTACGGACAGATCACGGATGACGGGTACGAATGGACAGGGAGAAATAATGATGTCGGAGGATATTACTACTGTGACCCGATCCTGGTTCAACAGGCTTATGAATCCGCAAAGAACGTGGTTGGCGAAGAGCATACCTTCATGGGCACCATCGCCACCGGAGACCAGTTCGTCGCGTCAGAAAGCTATGTGAATCAGCTCCAAAAAGAATTTGGTGCCCTGGCCTGTGAGATGGAAGGAGCCTCCGTAGCATCAGTGTGCGAAGAATACGATAAGCCTTATGTCGTGATCCGGACCATGTCAGATAAAGCAGACGGGAAAGCTATTTTAACTTATCTGTTTATGAGGGATGACGCGGCGGATCACTCCTGCAAGATCGTTATGGACATGCTGACCGGGCTGAAGGATCCAGAATAAAATACAGAATGAAATTACAAAGAAAGTACCCTGAGCGCATGCTGTCTCAGGGTACTTTCCATATTATCATCTATGGTGCATGCGGTGGATACAAAACCGTTCTGAAGCATATCTCTTCACTGCAGCATCTTCTTCTCGATCATCTTTCGGATTCTCTTCATTTCCTTTCTGCTGGTATTCCAGGCATAGTGATAGCCGCCATTCTTCATGCCTTTTCCGGAAGAATCGATCAGTCCTTTTCCAACAATGTAGCTATAGGTATCCAGCCACATGTCTTCCGGCTCATACTCCTCCTCAAGAAGATCATTCAGCTGGATCACTTTCTTGTTGGAATAAGAGCTCCTGGTAAGGATCGTAGGTCCTATGCTTTCCACATAAAATGTCAGGTCAGGGTATGCCTGGATCCATTCATCATAGATCCGGATGATCCGTGAAGCATTTGCGGCCGGGTTACTGTTTCCATTCAATCCAAAGTTGAAAACGACCACCGGCTTAAAGCTCCGATAGTTTTCAATCTGCCGGATCACAGTCGATGTGAGCGATCCGCCAGCTCTATCGATCACGGACACATCCCCGCCATTTACAAAGCAGAAAACAAAATTCGTCCTGGTATCATTCGCCCTGGGGCCGCAAGTGCAATACATCACTCTGGAATCGCCGATGTAGATAATGATCTTACGCGGATCATCTTTTTTTACATATGAGACAGAAGCCGGCACACCCGTTGATGGATGCAGCGCATAAACAAGATTTACGCAGCCAAAAAGCATAGACAAAACGAGACATGACAGCAAAAGCCTTTTTGTCAGCAAAAACCAATTATAGAATCCCTTGTGTTTCATTTCTCTCTTCCTTCCTCTGAAACGGCCTGTCACTGCACAAGGCCGGCTGTATTCAAAACAACTCCCTCGCCCGTAAAACGATACACATGATTCACTTCACCAGGCTTATACAGATGATTGTATACACACAACTCTGCTCCGCTCTGGTCGCCGCCCTTTCTGCCACCACTGCCCGGCCCGCATGCCTCTGCAACCTGACAGTTTTTTGCAGTTCCAGCTTTGATGATCAGCTGCTCATGCTGATGTGTTTTTGCTGAGACTGCGATATCCCCAGCCTGATATACAAATGCTGCTCCTTTACTTTTCACCTGATCCGTTATCTCCGTAAACCCGGCCTTTGGATAATAATAGACACTATCATATGGAGCCGTCCCCCTTGGTTTTGTGTCTCCCCAGAAAGAAACTCCTCCGTGCTCAAATAGCATGGTAGAATAGGGAGGATAGATTGCAGCTTCCGGGTTCCCCAGGCATTCCCCGAGAAGATTGACCCCTGCGAAGTAATATGCACATTCCGCAAGCGTAAAGCAACAGTAATCTCCTGTTCCGGGACTGTCCTCTTTCGCGATCCCCCAGCTGTCAGGTTCATGCCTCTGGCCGGTATCAAATCCGTGATACTGGCTGTCACAGACAGCTCTTGCCCATAAACATGCTTTTGCAATTGTTCCGGCACGGGCTTCTTCTGACAGCTTCACTCCGGGCACATTCACATTTCCGTTATTTGTCGCTGCATAAATGCTCTCCAGCCCATCCCCGCCATTCACGCTCATGTATAAGGGTGCGCTCTGTCCAAAATTGCTGATGGAGCTGACATATTTCGCAACATCCGACCGGTTATATGTCAATGTCTGAATAATTTTCCCCTGATAATAAAGACTGAAAGATGAATCTTTTCCAGCCGGGCCGGAACTGACAACATTCACCTGACAGGATCTTGACACCGTCTGGTAAGATGCTGTAACAGCAACACTTCCCTCCTGCAAGGCAGTGATACGGATTTTATTCCTGGATTTCTTCTCAATCCTCAGAACCGATGGATCAGAGGAAGAGAAAATGAATTCCCTTGTTGTCCCTCTCAGTTTCACATTTCTTGACTGATTAACGGCAAGCTCAACTGTTTGATGCTGGAACCAGGGATTTTCCACTTTGATCTTGTACCTGTATTTCCGCTTCCCTGCTTTGGCAATTACCGTTGCTGTTCCATTTTTTACAGCCGTGACAAGCCCGCTTTCTGATACCCTCGCAACTGACGGATTTTTTGATTTCCATACTGCGCCTGCTCTTGTAAGCTGTTTTGTTTCACCACAAAACAATGTATACTTTAAGGAAGCCGCATGAAGCGGCCGAACCCCATCGATCCAGAACGCCAGAAAAACAGCAACAGATGCAAGCAGCAAAGCATACACTGCCCTGTACACCATTTTATTTCTACGATCTTTAATAAGAATCATGCACCTTGCCTCCTCTTAAGCTCAGCCACGATTGGAACCATAAAACCACTACATTGCCCTGACTCTCACCAGAATACCTGAACCACATCTCCTGCCTGAAGATCCCCGATCCGAATGATCAGAGCAAGCATGCCGTCCCTCTCGATGGAACTGATCCGTACAGTGCAGTTGTTTTGCTGCACCGTGACCATCCCATCCTGATCCTGCGTCCCACTCAGGCGTATCCTTTCCACTTCAGGCACATGTCCAGATCCATAGCACTCCATTCCATGGCAGACACTGGCCCACAATGCAGAAAAGCCTCCATCACACCGGGACTGAAACACGATGCCTCCTCCTGTTCCCTCCAGGCAGTCACCATGCAGATTGCTTCTCTCTCCCATACCAGGTTCCTCTCCAATCACATGCTTCCAATCCTGTGCTTCAATGCAAACTGTCACGCCCCTGCCAGCGGACAATCCTGCAGGTGTGTCCGCTGGCAGGGGCGTGATTGTAACGTTTCAATTCATCATTACCCTCTCCCGGACAATAATAGTTCGTAACTGTTCAGAACATGTTCTGAACAGTTACGCATCGGGCGATGCTTCGCA
>CAMJIC010000075.1 GCA_946405675.1 uncultured Clostridia bacterium | reverse complement strand
GCCTGACCAGCCGGGAAGTGGGCAGTTACGCTGGCGGGGGTGTGACTTGTAACGAGCTTTTGTACATTGGACAATTATAACGAATATGCCCCTTGCGGCATGTGTGTTTGTGTGCTATTTTAGACATAGCAAGTCGATATTCTGTGGCAGTGTTGCTGTCGTCTTATGCGGGATTCTCCGCACGTTCTTCTTGCGTGGTTTTATTTTTGAATACAAAAATTCTTTTTGCGGCATCGGCTGCGTATTTGTGCTGCCAGCTGCCGATGTATGTGTTCTGTGACCGGCCAGGTGCCGGGATCTTTTTCCATTCGGATCTTTTCCAATTCTCTTGATTCCAGCTTCATGTCAGAAGGAGGTTTTTTCCATGTACAGTACTGTGATTTCCGCTTCTATCTGCGGGATCGAGAGCCGGAAGGTCATTGTGGAAGCGGATGTGTCAGACGGGCTTCCGACCTTTGGGCTTGTAGGTTTTCTTGCCTCTGAAACAAGGGAGGCGGCAGAACGGGTACGGACTGCGCTCAGAAACAGCGGAGTCCGGCTTTCTGCCCAGCATGTCACAGTGAATCTTGCGCCGGCGTCCTTCCACAAAGAAGGGGCATTATGCGACCTGGCGATTGCGATCGCGCTGATGGGCGGATATGGCTTTTTCCCCGGACAGGCGCTTGAGGGGGTTCTTCTGCTGGGGGAATTGAACCTCAATGGAGTGATCGGCCCGGTGCGCGGCGTGCTGGAGATCGTCGCACACGCAAGAGAATATGGCTGTGATACAGTAATCGTCCCGGAGGCAAACCTTGCGGAGGGTTCTGTTGTAGAAGATGTCGCTGTACTGGGCGCGTCGAACCTGAATCAGGTGATCCATTTTTTCGGACAGCGGTCTAAGGGGGTGGTCTATCCGCTGGAGGAATCTGCGTATGAGCCGCCGCTGATCCCGCCTGATCCGCTCAGTTCCATGAAGATCGATATTAACGCTTTGCGAAAGGAGCAGGGCGGCAGCCAGGGGATCGACTTTTCCCAGATCCGCGGCCAGACACTGATGCGCAGGGCGGCGGAGATTGCGGTGAGCGGTTTTCATAACCTGCTGATGATCGGACCGCCCGGAGCAGGAAAGAGCATGACGGCTAAGCGCATTGCGACGATCCTTCCGGAGACCAGTCTGGAAGAGGCATTGGAGATCACCAAGATCCACTCGATCGCCGGGATGCTTCCCAAGGGGACAGGCCTTATGACAACCAGGCCATTCCGTGCGCCGCACCATACCGTAACCGCGCCTGCCCTGTGCGGCGGCGGAAGCCCGCCGGGACCGGGAGAGATTTCCCTGGCTCACCGGGGCGTTCTGTATCTGGATGAGATGCCGGAGTTTAACCGTCCTGCCCTGGAGATGCTGCGCGGCCCGCTGGAAGATGGAAAGATCCGGATCAGCAGGGTATCAGGGACTTATACATTTCCGGCGGATTTCATGCTGATCGCATCCATGAATCCGTGCCCCTGCGGTTATTTTCCTGACCGGACGAGATGCACCTGTACGAATGCCCAGGTAAAGAAATATCTGACCAGAATCAGCATGCCTCTTCTGGACCGGATTGATATGTGCGTGGAGGCGCACCGGGTGAAATATGATGAGCTGACCACGGAACCGCCCCAGGACAGCTCTCTGGTGATCCGTGGGCGGGTGACCGCGGCGCGTGCGATTCAGGAGGAACGATACAGAGGAAGCGGATTCCGTTTCAATGCGGACTTAAACGCGGAGGCGGTTCAAAGATACTGCACGCTGGATGCGGATGGTGAGAAGATGATGCGCCGCGTCTATGAAAAAATGCATCTGACGGCCCGTTCATATAACAGGGTTTTGAAGACAGCCAGGACAATTGCGGATCTGTCGGGGGAGGCTGTGATCAGAGCTGCGCATCTGGCGGAGGCGATCTCTTACCGTGCTGTTGACAGGAAGTACTGGGAAGATGCGCTCCATATCACGTAGGAGTCATTTTGCACTATCATCATTTATTTCACACAGAATTGATTAGGAGCTGTTCAGAAAGGAGAAGCGTTGACGGGTGCGTAACTTTCCGACAGGTTCTAAACAGTACGAAAATACATTGAAAGGGGCATTCAGGATGGAGAAAGAGAGCAGAAAATGCAATGATATGGAACGATACTGGCTATGGCTGTGCAGCTGCCCGGGATTGTACCGGACGCAGATCGCCGGTCTGGTCCGGTTTTTTGGGGACCCCAGGAGCCTGTATGAAGCGCCGTCCAGGGAACTGGAGCGGTGGAAAAAGCTGTCGGATGACGCAACGACAAAATGGATCAATGCGCTGATCGAATATAAGGAAACCACGGGTGTTGCGGAGGCGGAGGGCCTGCTGGAAAAGAAAGGGCTGCACTTTGTCGGCCGGAAGTCGCAGGCATTTCCGCAGAAGCTGATCCACCTTACGGATTGCCCTTACGGCCTGTTTTACAGGGGGAAGCTTCCTGATCCGGGAAAGCCTTCTGTCGCAGTGGTCGGAGCCAGGGGATGCAGTGAATATGGGAAGCAGATGGCATCGGTTCTGGGAAAGGCGCTTGCCGGGGAGGGATACCAGGTGATCAGCGGGATGGCGGCAGGGATCGATGGAATCGCCCAGTCAACATGCATCTCTGCCGGAGGCAGCTCATTTGCTGTCCTTGGATGCGGGGCGGATGTCTGCTATCCGCAGGAAAACAGGGGGCTTTTTGACAGGCTGGGGGAAAATGGGGGGATCCTCTCAGAGTATCCATCCAAAACACCTCCGCTGCGGAGCCATTTTCCCCAGCGCAACCGCCTGATCTCAGGGCTGTCGGACGCCGTGATCGTGGTGGAGGCACGTGCCAGAAGCGGATCTTTGATTACAGCTGACCTTGCCCTGGATCAGGGGAAAGAGGTCTATGCGGTTCCGGGGCGTTATAATGATCTTCTGAGCTATGGCTGCAACCGCCTGATCGAGCAGGGAGCGGGAATCGTGCTGTCAACAGACAACCTTCTGGAAAACCTTGCGTCTGCGCTGGACCTCAAGCGCATTTGCCCGCGAAAGGATGAGAAGGAAGGCCATATCCCGGACGATTTGGATGAGGATGAACAGAAGATCTACGCGGCATTGAGCAGTGATGCCAGGGCTCTGGATGAGATCGCGTCGGAGACAGGGCTGACGCTTCTTCAGGCCATGCGTGCTCTGCTGGGACTGCAGCTTCGGAACATGGCGATCGAGGTGTCCAAAAACCGTTTCACGGTCAAAATAGCGTAAGGATCTGCCACGAATTAACATATACATCTTGCTTATCTGTTTTTCCGATATCTGCGTCATTTTCCGATATCTGCGTCAGAAAGCCCCGCCGTACGAAATGACAGGTCACACCCCGCCAGCGGGCCGGCCGTCTCCTTGTAACCGCCTATGCAAACTGCATATCGTATCTTGTGTATCCGACCGGAATCATGATAAACTGAATTGTTTCTGAGAGATTCTGGAAGGATTTGATAAGGTATGAGACTACTGGATCTGATTGAGGCTCCTTTTCTTCGGAGGCTTCAGTCTTTGTTTGCGTCATATCTGGGGAGTTCCCTGATGATCACGGATATTCATGGGACTCCTCTGATTCAGCCTGTCTCCGGGGTGCGTATGTGCAGCCTTGTGAGGAATGCGCCCCGCGGGGAGATCCTGTGCGAAACGAGCGACAGGAATGGAGGACATGAGACGCTTCTGAGCAAAGAGACTCATGTATACCGGTGTCTTGCCGGGTTTATTGATTTTTCCGCGGCGATCGTTTTTCATGGGGAAGTGATCGGGCTTCTGGTTGGCGGGCAGGTGAAGACAGGAACCGAGCCGGCCGGGAATCTGGAGAAGCTGTCCCGGGACACGGGGCTGTCTCTTCAGGAGCTGGAAGACGCCTATCAGGAGATGCCGTGTGTCGATGAAGACATCCTGCGGGAGAAGCTGGAGTTCATCAAAAACACGATGGAATTCTTCTGCGATCTGACATTCCTGTATTACGAAACGCATCTGCGGGATGTGAAGGCAGTTGCGGACGCGGATGCGAGAGCCAGGACGGTAGAGGATATCCAGGATCTGTTTAACCGGCAATGGAAGTCGATCTCGGACATCCTGGGGGGAGATTCGGAAGAAAGAAATGAACAGCTGCGCAGTCAGCTTGAAGCGATGATCTGGCAGAACAGCTCCGTCCGGGAGGTGATCAGCGATCATTCCGAGTATCAGAGCTGTTCTGACAAGAATTACAGGATCCGGGAGGTTACCTACGAGCTGCAGTGGATTCTGACCCGCGTCAGGGCACCTTACGGAGAGCTTGTCGTCATTCCGGATACGGTCATGGAAAATGTGCCGCCTTACCTGTGCGGGGATCCCGCTGCGATCAGCGATGTGCTGAATGAGCTTCTGCTTTTCCTGACAAAGGAATATCCGGACCAGAAGCTGGTCATCACGGCATCCGGGAAGCAGGATGCCTACGCGGCACTGATCACAGTCCGGGTCAGCTGCCCGGGGCTCCGGATTCCGGACAATGAACTTGATCGGATTGAGTGTGCTCTGGATGGCGAATGGGAGTCGCTTCTTGAAAAACGTGACCTGGAATACCTGGATCTGACGACTGCCTCGGCGGTTGCGAAAAAGCTGTCCGCACAGCTTACATGTTTCCGGCTGGGAGAGGAAGGGCTGTGCATGGAATTTGCGGTGCCCCAGCTGCCTGCGAAGGGAGGATTCTACTGATGAGACCAGAGGATCAGAACCTGGCTGACCAGGTACGGGAACTGCTGCTCGAAGCTGAGGCGCAGGGTAAGACGAGCCGGAAGGAATTCGGCCAGATCCTCCTGGCGGCATCGGAGGAACTGGGGATCCTGAATGATTCTTCCAGACGTTATCTGCTTCAGCAGACAGATGCCCAGATGGGCGGATATTCCTTTGAATACGCGATGGAGCTTTTGCAGCAGATCGCCTCTTCCCCTGAAGCTTCGGAATATGACGGAGTGAGCTTCAATATTACGGGGATGACGATCATCAATAACCGTTTCGGGATGGATAACGGATCAAAGGTGATGCGCGCATACCTGAAGTATCTGCAGGATCTGATCGGAGAGGATGGGTTTCTGGCGCGGATCGGCGGCGACCGGTTCTTTGCGGTCTACCGCAGGGAATATCGCGAGGAAGTGATTTCATTTGTGAAAGGGATTGAGGTGAAACTCCCGGATCTGGCCGACCGGGGGATTCACATGAGCTGCAGCGCGGGTTTTATCCGGATCGATGAGGCTCCGGATGCGGCCTCCTTGATGGATGCGATGAATACGGCAAGGCGGATCGCAAAGTTCCAGCAGAACACCACCTGGGTATTTTATAATGACGAGATCCGAACGAAGCTGGCCACTGAAAGGCGGGTTGAGCTGATGTTTCCTGCCGCGCTTCGCAGTGAGGAGTTCGAGATCTATTATCAGCCCAAGGTGGAGCTTCACCGTTACCACCTGAGCGGAGCCGAGGCGCTTTGCAGATGGTTCCATGAGGGAAAGATGATCATGCCTGGTGATTTTATTCCCGTGCTCGAGCGCAGCGGAGCGATCTGCGAACTGGATTTCTATGTCCTGGATCACGTCTGCCGCGATCTGCGAAGGTGGCTGGATGAAGGGCGGAAGACGGTATGTGTGTCCGTTAACCTGTCCAGGTGCAATCTGGGGAATCCGGAGCTCCTGGATCAGATCGTGGGTACGATTGAAAAATACTCCCTCCCCGCGGGACTGGTTGAGATTGAGGTGACGGAAACGGCATCTGAGGATTCTTTCCATGAGCTGCAGAAGTTGATTATCGGCCTGAGAAAGGCCGGGATCCCCTGTTCTTTGGACGACTTCGGAGCAGGGTATTCTTCGATGAGCACGCTGAGCGAGATCCCGTGGAGCTTCATCAAGATCGACCGGAGCCTGGTTCCGGTGGGAGACGGGACGCCGGAGGATGAAAAGCGCAAGATCCTGATCCGTTCCATCGTTTCTATGGCAGGGGCGCTGGGAATCAACTGCATTACCGAAGGAGTGGAGACGTTGAGCCAATCCGTCTTTTTGAAATCCATTGATTGTTATCTGGCCCAGGGATTCTTTTTTGACCGGCCGATGCCGAAGGAACAGTTTGAGGGAAGGCTTGCAGGATAGGGAGCGGTTATTTCTGAACAGCTCCCAATCAATCAGAAGGCTGAGAGGAAGACATGTGATGAACCAGGTATATGAGAAGCTGATGAATGCATACAGATGTTTTAAGGAGCAGATCGATTTCAGTCCTAAGATCGGGCTGGTGCTTGGGTCGGGGCTTGGCTCCTTTGCGCAGGAAGTGGACGTGAAGGCTGTCCTTCCCTATTCACAGATCGATGGATTTCCAGTCTCCACGGCTCCGGGGCATGCGGGACGGTTTGTGTTTGGCTTCATCAAGGATGTGCCGGTGGTGCTGATGCAGGGGCGGATCCATTATTATGAGGGATACGATATCACGGATGTGGTCCTTCCGGAGCGGCTGATGAAGCTGATGGGGGCTGAGGTGTTGTTTTTGACCAACGCGGCGGGAGGCTTCGGGGATGGGTTCACCCCGGGGACTTTGATGATGATTACAGACCATATCTCGTGCTTTGCCCCCAATCCTCTGGTGGGACAGAACATCGAAGAGCTGGGCCCGCGATTCCCGGACATGTCAGATGTCTATGACAAAGAGCTTCAGCAGGTCATCCGCCAGGTGGCGGTGAGAGAGAGGATCGATCTGAGGGAAGGGGTGTATGCCCAGCTGACCGGGCCTTCTTTTGAGACTCCGGCTGAGATCCATATGCTGAAAAGTCTGGGCGCAAGTGCCTGCGGCATGAGCACTGTGGTTGAAGCGATCGCGGCGAATCATATGGGCATGAAGATCTGCGGAATTTCCTGCATCACGAACATGGCGGCAGGCTTCAGTGACCGGAAGCAGACGCAGGAAGAGGTGATGGAGACGGCAGACCGGGTGGAAAAAGTATTCTGCCGCCTGGTGCGGGAGAGCATTCTTGCGATTGGAAGACAGATCCTTGCATCCTGAAACGTTTTGAGATATAGTGTTTTGGCCTTTACCGGCGGATCCATATGGATAAAACGGAGGTATTCCGGCGACAGAATGGGTATTCCGGTGACGGAAGACGGGCAGAAGATGCCGGCATATCAACAGGATCCGAACACATGAAAGGAAGCAGGATAGATGGCACATTACCTTGTGATTGTCGAGTCGCCCACGAAGGTGAAGACGATCAGGAAGTTTCTGGGTTCAAACTACAAGATTATGGCCTCAGCCGGCCATGTTCGTGATCTGCCGAAAAGCCAGCTTGGTTTTGACGCGGAGAATGATTATGAACCGAAGTATATTACGATCCGCGGAAAGGGAGAAGTACTTGCCGCTTTGCGCAAGGAAGTAAAGAAGTCGGATAAAGTTTTCCTTGCGACGGACCCTGACCGTGAAGGAGAAGCGATCAGCTGGCATCTGGTATCGGCATTAAACCTGGATCCGAAGAAGACATTCCGGATCACGTTCAATGAGATCACCCAGAATGCTGTCAAGGAAGCGCTGAAGCACCCCCGCCAGATCGATATGAATATGGTTGACGCGCAGCAGACCAGGCGTATCCTGGACCGCATGGTGGGATACAGGATCAGCCCGCTTCTGTGGGTGAAGATCAAGCGGGGGCTGAGCGCAGGAAGAGTACAGTCGGCTGCGCTGAGGATCATCGCGGACAGAGAGAAGGAGATCGCGGACTTTGTTCCGGAAGAATACTGGACGCTGGAAGCGGATCTTTTGCCGGAGCATTCGAAGAAAAAGCTGACCGCCCTGTACTACGGGCCGGCACAGTCTTCCAAAAAAGAAAATCTGGCGGATGGCGGGCGTACGCAGGAGCTTGAAGAGGCGCTGAAGACGGCATCATTTTCCGTGTCAGAGGTGAAGACCGGAGAACGGAGCCGGAAGGCACCGCTTCCCTTTACCACGAGCACGCTTCAGCAGGAAGCGGCCCGTGCGCTGAATTTCAGCACACAGAAAACCATGATGGTTGCCCAGCAGCTCTATGAAGGCGTAGATCTGAAGGGAAAGGGCCGCGGCACGGTTGGCCTGATCTCTTACCTGAGAACGGACTCGACCAGGATCTCAGAGGAAGCTGCTTCAGCTGCGGCAGCCTACATCACGCAGCAGTACGGGGCAGAATACTCTGCGTACGCAAAGAAGGCGAAGGATGCCGGGCGGAAAAAAGGTGCTCAGGAAGCATTGGATGCAGCGTCGAAGGCCGGAGGGCAGAAAGTGCCGGATGCAGCGTCAGCCGAAGGGGCGCAGGGCGCTTTGGGAACGGCGTCAAAGGCCGGAGACGGGAATAGCCCCAGGATCCAGGACGCGCATGAGGCGATCCGTCCGACGGACATCACAAGGACTCCGCAGTCTGTAAAGGAAGCGCTGACCCGGGAGCAGTTCCGTCTCTATGAGCTGATCTGGAAGCGATTTGTCGGAAGCTGCATGACGCCGGCCGTATCGGAAACGCTTCAGATCAGGATCACAGCCAGGGCTGACCAGGATTATATCTTTACGACCGGAACGTCCCGCCAGCTGTTTGCAGGGTATCGAGTTGTCTACCGGGAGAGCGGGGCGGAGGAGGAGCCGAAGGTCCAGGGACTTTCGGATCTGACGGAAGGAAGCACGCTTACCCTTAGCGAGGTTCGGAAAGAGCAGCACTTCACCCAGGCGCCGGCGCATTTCACTGAGGCATCTCTGGTGCATACGCTGGAGGAAAAAGGCATCGGGCGCCCATCCACCTATGCGCCGACGATTTCGACCCTGCTTGCCAGGCATTATGTGACAAAGGAAGGGCGGAGCCTCTTTGTGACGGAACTTGGCGAAGCGGTGAATTCCATCATGAAGAATTCCTTCCCGGAGGTGGACGACATTGCGTTTACCGCCCATATGGAATCCCTGCTTGACCTGGTTGCAGAGGGGAAGATGGAGTGGAAGGAGATTGTCAGAAACTTCTATCCGGATCTGGACAGGGAGGTGAAGCAGGCGGAGGAGACGCTGGGAAAGGTGAAGATCGCAGACGAGGAGACAGATATCGTCTGTGATAAATGCGGACGTAACATGGTCATCAAGTATGGCCCCCATGGGAAGTTCCTTGGATGTCCGGGGTTCCCGGAATGCCGCAACACGAAACCGTTTTTCGAGAAGATTGGCGTAAAGTGCCCGAAGTGCGGCAGCGATGTCGTGCGCAGGCGGTCGCGGAAGGGGCGGAAATTCTTCGGGTGCGAGAATCCGGAGTGCGATTTCCTGTCCTGGGCAAGGCCGAGTGAGGTGCGGTGCGAAAAATGCGGCGGCTGGATGGCTTATAAAGGGAACAAGCTTGTCTGCCAGAACAGCACCTGCGGCTATTCCTGCGATGCGGAGGAAGATTCGTTGAAATAGCACAAGAAAGATGAAAAAATCGGATATCTTGTGTTATATTGTGACATAGAATTCTTTATAATCTTGTGATATGATGAATTTACAGATAATTTGATCCTGTATGGTGCCGGAGTGGGGCCGGCACCGTGTGACGGATGAAAAATGAAAGATATGCAGCGGCATCACGGGGAGATGCACAGTTCATACCAGGCAGCAATGCCTGGGTGCTTTTGGTACAGGAGGCAGTTATGAGTGTACAGCTTCTCGACAAGACAAGAAAGATTGGACAGTTGCTACACAACAATAATTCAAGGAAGGTTGTGTTCAGCGATATCTGCATTATACTGACTGACATTCTGGATTCCAACGTGCTGGTGATCAGCCGGAAGGGGAAGATCCTCGGGGCGAGCAAGACGGAGGATGTCAGCGAGCTGGATGAGTTGATTTCCAATCAGGTAGGCGAGTTTATTGACCCGATGCTGAACGAGCGGTTTCTTGCGATCCTCTCCACCAAGGAGAATGTCAACCTTGAGACCTTGGGGTTTACCGGTGATGAGATCCACAGGTACCAGGCAATCGTCAATCCCATTGACATTGCCGGGCAGCGGCTGGGGACGGTCTTCATGTACCGTACGAAGCGTCCCTATGAGATTGACGACATCATTCTGTCAGAGTACGGGACCACGGTGGTCGGGCTTGAGATGATGCGTTCCCAGAGCGAAGAGAGCGAGGAAGAGAACCGCAAGACGCAGGTGGTCAAGAGTGCGCTGAACACGCTCAGTTACTCAGAGCTGGAAGCCATCATCCATATCTTTGATGAACTCAACGGGACGGAGGGCGTACTGGTAGCGAGCCGGATCGCAGACCGTGTGGGCATCACGCGGTCCGTGATCGTCAATGCGCTGCGCAAGTTTGAGAGCGCTGGCGTGATCCAGTCCAAGAGCTCCGGCATGAAGGGGACGTACATCAAAGTCATGAATGACGCGGTCTACGCCCAGCTGGAGGAGCTGCGGAAAGAAAAGAAGGAATGATGTAACTGTTCAGCACAGTCACTTGCGGGACCGCAAGTGACGTATGAAAACGTA
>CAMJIC010000074.1 GCA_946405675.1 uncultured Clostridia bacterium | reverse complement strand
AGCCTGACCAGCCGGGAAGTGGGCAGTTACGCTGGCGGGGGTGTGACTTGTAACAGGGACTCACTTTCCAAAGTAACTTTCCCCCTGTCGATCCTCATCCGGAAGTCACTTTGAAAAAAGTAGCTGATCAGACAGCCGCGAGGCTCACATCATACATGCCCCCCCTCAACGGGGCTGTCGTCATAACCATCCTGATCATTATCACCCTCTTCTTTCTTCATCTCACCGTAGAAATTAACTATGATCGAAGTGATCAGAGCCACAACTATGATGCCGTAGATGCCGAGTATGACCGACATGATCCTGCCGACAATGGAAGTCGCGGTGAGGTCTCCGAAGCCTATCGTGGTGACGATCGCGAAGCAGTACCACAACGCGTCGCCAAAGGTGGTGATATTGTCCTCAAATGCCGGAAGGATAAAGGAAAACGCAATAATGAGAAGCACGATTCCTGACAGGATCTCCAGAGCATAGGTCTTTCTGATGATTCGTTTCAGGATATCCATCCGGATTGACGTGAATGCGATCGGAACAATAGAGGCTACTCCCTGGGTATCAACCAGGAAAAAGAGAACAATGATCGAAAGCAGAACCCCGTAGATCACTGTCTCCGGCTCACCTGTCCAGGCAAGCAACATGGGAACCGCTCCAAAGACGAGCAGAATCAGCGAAATAACCAGCAGAAAGATGTTCCATTTACTCCTCTTCTGAAGGAGTGAAAGGATGCAGCCGATGAAGACCGCAAGAAAAAAGACGGCGCAGGCCACAGTCCACGCGGCCGGCGTTCCTCCCCGCAGAAGGATAATAAAGGCGGCGCCCAGGGAGAAAAGGACATATATCAGCTCCCTGATCAGCAGAAGGCGCGGCTTTGTATCGGAGATGACATACTGGACCAAATGAACCACGGCAAGCAGCATAAACAGCAAAACGGCGATCGGCCGGATCGCGGAATAGTCTATGACTATGGCACTCACTTCTTCTACGCCCGCGTTGCTGTCGAAGATCGTCCTGATAAGAGTCAGGCTCAGGCCCAGGGTCGTAAGCGCGAGAATACCCGTTATGATCAGATGCCATGTTTTTCTTTTAAAGAGTTTCGTTTCCTTCATGAATAAGTTCCTTTCTGGTCTGAACCGGATGCCTCTCCACACGAGCTGTACAGGCTGCGCGGCTTGCGCGAGTCGAACATGACAACACTTTCCAAACCCCGTGGACACCATAAAGACCATAAACATGACCGCTCCCGCAGATATGATAATCAGATCCTGCATCCTGGTGACCCAGCCAAAGCCAATTGCACACAGAATTGCCAGGATGAAGATCAGGCGATCCCCACGACCTTGTAATCCTGGTCTTCCACGGCCTTCTTCAGGACCGCGTCGTCCACGGGTGCGTTCAGCGTGACAACAGCGCTGCCCTCTGCGTGGGAGACCTGCGCGCTGTCCACCTCCGGAAGGGCCTCCAGGACCTTCTTCACACGTGCCTCGCAATGCTCGCACATCATTCCTTCAATCTTCATTGTCTTCGTCATGGTTTCTTCCTCCTTCTGATGTCTCTTCTGTTCATGCCTCTTCTGTTCGGCAAGGCCGCCTTCTTCCTCCTTTGAAGATATCCCCGGATCAATTCCTGCAGATGCTCCGCAGGCCTTCTGCAAAAGCTTGTTCCTGCGCTTCTGGTCATGAGACGGATCCCGCAGATTGAACAGGTTCAGGCGCAGCGCGTTCATGACAACGCAGAAGCTTGACAGGCTCATGGCGGCCGCGCCGATCATCGGGTTCAGCTTCAGGCCAAAGGCAGGATACCAGGCACCTGCCGCCACCGGAATCAGGATGGCGTTGTAGAAAAATGCCCAGAACAGGTTTTCATGGATATTCCTGAGGGTCTGCCGGCTGAGGCGGATCGCGGCAGGCACGTCGCTCAGACGGCTGTTCATCAGCACCACATCCGCCGAATCGATCGCGACATCCGTTCCCGCGCCGATCGCGATCCCGATGTCTGCCTTCGTGAGCGCCGGGGCATCGTTGATCCCGTCTCCTGTCATGGCTGTCTTACCCTTTTCCATCAGGGAGCGGATGACTGCCTCCTTCTGGTCTGGCAATACCCCCGCCACAACTTCGTCAACGCCTGCCAAAGCCCCCACCGCTTTTGCCGTCCGTTCATTGTCGCCGGTAAGCATGACGACATGGATCCCCATGTTCCTGAGCTCACGGATCGCTGCAGGGCTGTCCTCCTTCATGGTATCCGAGACAGCAGCCATGCCGATGATAAGCGTTCCCCGGGCAAAGAGCAAGGGGGTTTTTCCTTCCTCAGAAAGATGCCGTGCCATCTCCTGCATCTGCCCGCTTACGGGAAAATGCTCCGCCATATATTTCAGGTTTCCGCCGGTGATGGGGGTTCCTCCGGAATCCTGCGCGCTTACGCCGCTTCCCGGCAATGCGCAAAATGCGGTGACCTCATCAGGCGTAACACCCTCCTGCTTTGCCTTCTCAACAACCGCTCTTGCAAGGGGATGCTCACTCATTTTCTCTACCCCGGCGCAAAGCTCCAGAAACTCCTTGCGGGTGATGCCCGGTGCAGGAAGCACATCCGTCACCTTCATCTCGCCGCTGGTGATGGTTCCTGTCTTATCCAGCGCAATGACCTGCGTACGGCCGGTCTGCTCCAGGGCAGCGGCCGTCTTGAACAGGATTCCATTTCTCGCGCCAAGGCCGTTTCCCACCATGATCGCCACTGGGGTAGCCAGCCCCAGCGCGCAGGGGCAGCTGATCACAAGAACGGAAATCCCCCGGGCAAGGGAAAAGGACACATCGCCTGATGCGATCATCCAGATCACGAATGTCACTGCCGCGATCCCCATCACACAGGGGACAAAGACGGCACTGACCCTGTCCGCCGCCTTTGCGACGGGCGCCTTGGTCGCCGCCGCGTCGGATACCATCTGTATGATCTGGCTGAGGGTCGTGTCTGACCCGACCCTGGTTGCCTTGCAGCGGAGAAAGCCCGACTGGTTGATCGTCGCTGCACTGACGCTGCTCCCGGGTTCCTTGTCCGCCGGGACAGACTCCCCTGTCAGCGCAGCTTCATTGACGGCAGACACTCCTTCCAGTACAACGCCATCCACGGGAATGTTTTCCCCCGGACGCACCAGGAAGATGTCGCCGGCCTGGACCTCATCGATGGGAACCCGGATCTCCCGTCCTTCACGCTCCAGAACCGCGCTTTTCGGGGAGAGCTTCATCAGGCTCTTCAGGGCGTTTGTGGTGCGCCCCTTACTCATGGATTCCAGCATCTTCCCCACAGTGATGAGAGCCAGGATCATGGCTGCCGATTCAAAATACAGTTCATGCAGGGACGCATGTATCATCTTGCCATCCGCCGCATCCCTGGTCATGCCAAACAGAACAGCCATGCTCCATGCATAGCTGACCCCGCTTCCCATGGCGACCAGTGTATCCATGTTCGGTGCCAGATGAAGCAGGGAACGGAATCCGCTGTCAAAGAACTTCCGGTTGATGATCATAACGATCATGGCCAGGATCGCCTCCAGAAGCGCTATGCCGATGGGATTCCCCTCAAAGAACGGTCCCACAGGCCATTTCCACATGACATGTCCCATCGAAAAATACATGAGGATCAGCAGGAACCCCACCGAGCTGATCAGTCTCCTTTTCAGCTTCGGCGTTTCCTTGTCCGCGAGGGCATCCTCCTCCATCGCAAGGCGCTCAGACGCGCCTGCCCCTCCGGATGCTGCGGCTTCCTTTGTCCCCTGTCCTCTCCTGGCGGCACCATACCCGGCATCCTCCACGGCCTTGATGATCACGTCCGCCGACGCGGTTCCCTCAACTCCCATAGAGTTGGTCAGAAGGCTGACCGCGCAGCTCGTCACCCCCGGTACCTTTGAAACTGCCTTTTCCACGCGTGCCTGGCAGGCAGCGCAGCTCATTCCTGTGATTGTATACTGTTCCATGTCTTCTCCCTCATCCAAAACCCGCTTCGCCAGGCGAACTCCGGCAAAACGGCCAGAGTATGACTTGCTGCAAAATGATCAATACGGCGAGGCTTCCTGACGCAGATATCGGAAAAACAGGCAAGCAAGATGTATCTATTCATTCGTGACAGATCCCAAGGAGTTAGCCCATTGTAGTAGAAAGATAGATCCTGTGATCCTGGTAGAAATACAGGAGAAAGACCCTCATGTGAAGCGCAGCCTGCTCTCCATCCGGGCGCCGGAACAGAATGGTTCCTTCACTGCCGCCAAGCGCATGGGAATCCGCCTTCCTGAAAAGCACATGGAGCTTTTTCAGCTCTTCCTCCTCCAGGTACGACTCAAAGCAATTCATGCATTCCTCATTCGCACTGATCCCTGTCAGAGCGCTGAAGGAGTCATTGATCTGAACAATGGAAACCTTACCGTCCTGAAGCTTGTAGATCGCCGCCGCCCGGAGAATATTATTTAAGAGCGTCTCGGATACCAGCCCGTCACGGATCATTTCCCTGAAACGCAGGCGGCTCGCCTGTCTGGTCTTGCCGGTATGGTATCCCTCCGTAACGCAGTCAGGATCACGGATCAATGCCTCAAAATCCTCCTTCGGCATGGGCTTATAGAAATAGTATCCTTGCGCATAGTTATCCCCCAGCGCGATCAGATTCTCTTTCTGTTCCTCTGTTTCAACCCCTTCCGTCACCACACTCATTCCGATCAGATGAGCCATGGAAATGACCGATTCTACGATGCTGATTGCCCGGTTGTCCTGATTGTCCTTAGACATGAACTTCACATCCGTTTTCAGGACATCCAGGTTCATGGTATGCAGCATGCTCAAAGAACTGGAGCCGCTTCCGAAATCATCCATCAGCACCTGGAAGCCGGCCTCATGCAGTCTTCGGACCGCGTCAACGATCATGTCCATATTGTCGGTAAATGCGCTTTCAGTGATCTCAACACCGATCATCCATGCCTCCAGATCATAGGTACGGATCAGGCTGGCGAAGAAATCAGGGATATCGACGAAATAAAAATCAACCCTTGAGACATTCACGGACACAGGGACCGGCCGGATCCCCCGATCAATCAGTTCCCTGAGCCACTTTGCCACCGCCTCCCATACAAAGGTATCTACCGCGTACACATATCCGGTTTTTTCCAGGACCGGGATAAATCGCCCGGGAGAAATCAATGCGCCCTCATGCATCCATCGCACAAGCGCTTCCGCGCCAATGATCTTCCCGCTTCTCTCATGCACCTGCGGCTGGACGTAAAACAGGAATTCTCCCTTCGCCAGAGCCCTTTTCACCTGCATCAAAAGCAGCTTATCCTCCTTCTGATGGCGGTGCATCTCAGCGCTGTAAATATGAAAATGCTTCAGGTAATCTCCCTTGATTTCGGAGAGCGCGCTGAGAGCACGGTCGTACAGGCTGATCATCGTCTCTCTTCGATCATCTGACAGATACGCGCCTATTGCAGGGGAGAATCCATCCGGAAACTTCAGGGAATGATACAGATTCTGGAGGAAGTCGGATACCTGCGTGCCATCCGCGTGTTTCGACGGGAGCACCAGGCAGAAATTATCCCCTCCGATATATCCGCAGATCCCATGATGCTCCCTGGCCGCTTCTTCCAGGATCCCCGCGATGCTCTCCAGGAAAATATTTCCGGCCTGACGGCCAAAGATGTCGTTGTAAAGATTAAAGTAATTGATGTCTGTCACAATACACAGGATGGTATCCTCCAGGCAGGAAGCAAGGAAGCGGTCTGCCTGCCGGAAGAACACATCCCCTCTGGGCAGACTGATCTCGGCCTTTTGGTCCATATCCGGTTCCGCATGCAGCTCGTGTTCGATCTGTTCCCGATGCGTCAGCAAAAGGCGGCGCTCCTCCTCCGCCTTTTGCTGGAGAGAGTGAATGATGGCATCCGCACTGCCCAACGCCTGGAAGACCCATTTCCCCGCGACACAAGCCAGCACATTCTGTTCCCGGAGCAGAACCCGTATGCTGTTGAGATCTGCTTCAAAAAGGACATTTTCAATCCCTTCTTCCAGGATGACAAATGCTCCCGACGCCGTCCGGAACACATGCTCCTCGTCAAAGAGCTCTGTCAGGAGATCGCCGGCACGCAGCAAAGTCTGCTCTTTCTCCAGATGAAGCAGCTTTCCTGTGCGGTCGTCCCATCCGATCACATCCAGTATCATAATGCCCAACGATCCGGCAGGGTCAATCCTGTCCAGGTGCTCCATAAGCGAAATGCGGTTCCCGACTCCTGTAAGGGAGTCAGTATAGCCCAGCCGCCTGAGCCTGTTGATCAGGTTGCGGCTGTAGATCATGGAGGAAAGGATATATCTGATCCCGGGCATGATCACTTCCTCATCCGCCAGCACCTTGGCATCAGGGTTTTCCAGAATGCAGAACCCGAAACTCTTTCCGTGAAACGCAAGCAGCGCGACAATGGCGGAATGAATCTTCTGCGCAAGAAATGCCTGGTAGACATCCGGATCATGTTCTTTGATCTCCTCCGGTGACCGGATGACAATGATTTCATTTCTTCTGTTCAGCCGCTCATGCCAGGAATCAAATTCCGAGATCGCCACATGCTGCAGCAAAAGCTGCTCATGTACGACGCCCTCCCTGCACCATTCATAAGTGTTATCGCATGTACCGGTATCATTCTCCTCAAAGATGCTGATGCGGTCACACCCCATCTCCTCCCCCATGCAGGCAAGGAGTTCCCCTATACTGTCGCCCTCTTCCCTGTGTGAAAAGGCTTTATCGAAGGCGCGGTTCAATGCTTTCATATCAACAGTCATCCTTTATCTCTTCTATCCATAACTATCCGGAGCCTGTCTGAACAGCAACGCATCGGGCAATGCTCCGCATCCAGAATCGCCCGATGCCACTTGTTTTTCACTTTCATACGCCCTCAGCGGCAAGCGCTTCGGGCTGTAACTGAACCGTTATTAGGATCCTTCACATCAATTTCTGACAGAAAAAAGCGGCTGCACAAACTTGCAGCCGCAGATGTGATCTCTGTACCAGTACCCTGCTTCAACCGTCTTCCTGACGGCACAGCCTCAGACCTGTCTCCTCACCTGTCTTCATGACTGCCCAACCTCAGACTCACTGCTTCATACTGGAATTCTTCCACATGATCATCAGAACGGATACGATCCCCATCACGAGGCAGATGATCGCCCAGTTCTGCATGTAATGGTAGATTCCTGTTGTGGCAAATGCGATTGCGGCAGCCACGGAGAACAGGACAAGGGATATGATCGATCCGGAATCATCCTCTGCGCCGCGCATCCCGATCCGCACAATGCTTCCCGCAAGCAGCAGCACTGCAATCACGATTCCGGCAATGCCATTGAAATGCCCGCTCATAGTGAGTACGTTCCATGCAGCTTCATAGCATGAAATCAGGAGAAGATACACCGCAAACACAACTCCCAGGATTCCAGCCCAGAGTTTGATATTCTTCATCATACAGCACCTCCGAATCCCCACGTATATCATGTATAAACAACTGTTTACACCCAAATCATAGCACGGGAAACGGAAGAATACAATATGCTTCTGAAAAAAGAATACAATGAATGAAAGCTGCGGTTACAAGTCACACCCCCCGCCAGCGGGCCGGCCTGTGACTGTGATTTGTAACAAGCCGCGCTACAGTTCTTGCCCATGGCTTGCGTCGGAGAACAAGGGACAGTAAGAGAGCCTCAGCAGCACTCACCAAGCATCTTATACAAAAGTGTATACAGTGTCCTGGCTTCTTCCGGAGACAGCTTCACGCAGCAGCTCATCTTCTCGGGAACCACTGCTGCCCTGTCACGCAGCTTTCGTCCTTCCTCTGTCAAGGACACGATCAGGACCCGTTCATCCTCTCTGGCCCTGCGTCTTGTCACCCAGCCCTTTGTCTCCAGCTTCTTCAAAAGCGGCGTCAGGGTCCCGGAGTCGAGGTACAGGCACTCGCCAAGCTCCTTGACGTTGATCTGCTCCTTTTCCCACAGAACCATCATCGTGATATATTGCGTATAGGTCAGATCCAGTTCATCCAGAAACGGCTTATATTTTTTTACAATCTCTCGGGAACAGGCATACAGTGGAAAGCAAAGCTGATTTCCAAGCTTGAGTCCCGGGTACTTGTCCTCCATCCCAATATTGATCCTTTCGAAAGAACGCTGTAAATTTCATTGTGTGCAATTTTGTTTTATTTTATCGAAAAGGACCTGAAGTGTCAATGTGCAGAATTCATGTTACTGTTCAGAACCTGTCCGGACGTAACAAGTCACACCTCCGCCAGCGTAATTGTCCACTGCCCGGCTGGGCAGTGAACAGTAAGGATCTGTTACAGAATAACTTGTACATCTGACTTGTCCAAACGCTCATCTGCTGCGTTGGAAAGCCTCGCCGTAGCCCGCTACGGCTGCGTTTTCCTCCTTGCATATGAACGTTTGTCCTGCGTCATATGTACAAGTTATTTCTGAACAGCTCCTAACGCCGGCAGGAGTGTGACTTGTCACGTCCGGAAATTACAGATCACGCCCCGCTATTGGGCCGTCCTGTGGGTGTGACCTGCAGCTTCCTGAACGGTTACAAATCAATTTCATTCTGAGCGAACGTCTTGATCAGATGATACATCTCAGAATATCCGATCCCTTTGGCCCGTCCAAGCAGCATCACGCTGTCTGCCTCCGGATAGACGACCTGGTCATCTTTGATCCGGCATACCTTCACATCAGCCTTCCCCCACGGGGTTTCCATCCGGACAACTCTACGCTCCAGGACTTTGCGTGCGCAGACGATCTCGCGGATTCCGATGGTGGTGGTATTCCGGAAAATGATCTCTTCCAGCCTGTCTTTGTCTTTCTGTCCGCAGATCACATTCAACACGTAGGCGGGACGATGTTTTTTCATATATGCCGGAACATAATATGCGTCTTTTGCACCCGCTTCCATGAGAAGCTCCAGGACCGCTCCAAGCGCCTCCCCCGTGCTGTCATCAATGTTGGTCTCAAGCTTGATGACCGTGTCACTTGCTTCAGCAGATGCGCAGGCTTGTCCTTCGCACGCGCCTTTATTGTCTTCTTTCCGGTGCTCCGGCAGGATCAGCATTGCCCTCAGGACTCCGGCGGTTGCATAGTCTCTCTTTCCCGCGCCCAGTCCTGTCTGGAGGATACGGAAACGGTCAGGCAAAGCTGATCCTGCATCCAGAGCAGCCAGGATCGCCGCGCCTGTCGGGGTGATCAGTTCCCCTTTGACCTGGCTCAGGATCCCGAAGGTTATACCGCTCATCCGCAAAATCTCGGATGTTGCGGGAACCGGAACCGGAAGCAGGCCATGTTGGCACATCACTGTTCCGGTGCCCTCACAAAGGTCTGTCACGATCACATCCGTAATGCCCAGATTGTCGATGCAGACCGCAGCGGCGGCGATATCAATGATCGAATCGATCGCGCCAACCTCATGGAAATGGACTTTTTCAACCGGCTCCCCATGAACCTTGCTCTCTGCCGCCGCGACGACCCCAAAGATCTTCAGTGCCAGAGAAAGGGCATGCTCCGTCAGATTGCCTGACCGGAGAATCGCCTCAATATCAGCAAGATTGCGGCCGTGATGATGATGGTGATGATGTTCATGGTTATGGTGATCGTGATCATGGTCATGATGGCTGTGGTCGTGGTCGTAGTCATGGTCATGATGGCTGTGGTCATAGTCATGTTCGTGATCATGGCTATGCGCGTGATCATGGGCATGGCAGCCATGCGCATGATCATGTCCGTGACCATGCCTGCCGTGATCATGATCGTGATCCTCATGATCATCGGCATGTCCATGTTCCTCATGGTTATGGTCATGATCCGCACTGCTCATGCCTTGGGAATACCTGTCCGGATGAAGATAGGCCATGTCGTGATCATGATTTTCATGCTCTTCATCAAGTATCACATCAAAATCACAGGCATCCAGGGCAGACTTTTTCACTCTGCTGATCCTGATCTGCGCCCCCTCCAGATGAAGGCTTTCAATGGCTTCCTGAAGTACTTCCTGGTCTGCGCCAAGGTCAAGCAATGCCGCAACCGTCATATCTCCGCTGATACCTGATGATGTATTCAATACCAGTGTTTTTTTATCCATCGTAATTCCTTATTCCTCTTTTTCTTTTTCAGTATTTCAGTCTAACTGTTCAGAGCAGTTTCAGAACAGGTTCTGCACAGTTACATTACAGTATCACTTGAAGATCATCTGCGCTGTCGAATCAGTTACATTGACCGGTGAAAAGAAAATGCTGACCTGCAAAGATCATTCAGGCAGCATCGGTCGCAATAGGGGGCTGTCCTTGCCGTACAGATCTGTCTT
This sequence comes from uncultured Clostridia bacterium, assembly GCA_946405675.1. Taxonomy (GTDB): domain Bacteria; phylum Bacillota; class Clostridia; order Lachnospirales; family Lachnospiraceae; genus Porcincola. Next base: position 229 of record CAMJIC010000074.1, on the reverse strand, counting down.
CCATGCAGTACCAGGCGATGGCAAAATGCATTTCCTTCTTCTGCCGGGATCAATTTCCAAAGCTGCATCTCAACCTTCTTCGGATCCTTCTCCGGAAGAGAAACATCTTTTTCATTGCCAACGAGACCGATCCGGTTCGTCAGGCGGATACAGTGGGTATCTGTGACGATCGCTGGCTTGCCAAACACATCGCCCATCACAAGATTCGCGCTCTTTCTGCCGACTCCCG
>CAMJIC010000073.1 GCA_946405675.1 uncultured Clostridia bacterium | reverse complement strand
GGCAGCTCGTAAGCGCAAGTATAACTGATCCAGAGTGGTTCAGATGCCCCCGGCCAAGGTGGCCGGGGGCATTTTCATAATCTGTATGTATGTCTGCACGGCAAGGCTGTTACGGTGATCGCCGGCACTGCGTGCCAGTGATACACTTTTCGCGCCAACCGGAGCAGACAGGTGCATCGGTACGGAACCGGTTCAGGGAAAAACAGGAGAGAAACAATTGCTATGGGAAGGATCCGGCATTCACATTATCAGATCCGGCGGCAGGCGCAGGAGGGGCAGAGCAAGGGAAGGGTCAGGATCGCGGTTCTGGCGGATCTGCACAACAGGGTTTACCGGTCAGATGTTCCGACGCTCATGGCGCAGATCGAAGCTGAGAGATGTGACATGGTTCTGTCGGCAGGCGACCTTGTGCTGATGAAGGGAGGCCATTTTGCGACGGATCAGGCACTGCAGCTTTTGTGCGGCCTTGCGGGGAAGCTTCCTGTTTACGTTGCGAACGGGAATCATGAGACCAGGATGGAACGTCTGTATGCTTCCGAGTATCGAAGGTATGAAGAGCGTCTGAGAAAGAACCACATCATCTGTCTTCATAACAGGAGTGAAGATGTCACGATCAGCGGGCTGGACCTTCGTATCACCGGCCTGGAGCTGGACCGGCGCTATTTCCGGAACAGATACCACAAGGAGTTGAGCGTGGGGGAGATTGCCAGGCGGGTGGGCCCTGCATGCCGGGATCGGTTTCAGATCCTGCTGGCGCATCATCCGAAGTATTTCCCGGTGTATGCAAGGTGGGGGGCGGACCTGACATTTTCCGGGCATATCCATGGAGGAATCGTCCGGCTTCCCTTGCTTGGAGGCGTCATCAGCCCTGACCCTGCCCTGTTTCCGCATTATGATCATGGATTGTATGAGGAGGCGGATGCGAGGATGATCGTCAGCGCAGGCCTTGGCACGCACTCGATCAACCTCCGGGTCAACAACCCTGCAGAACTGGTCATCACGGATATCATATTCAGTTGATGGAAGATGTTACAATTTACAGCTGTATTGAGAGACTGCAATGGCAATAGAATTAAAGCTTCAGGCGTTTGAGGGACCTCTGGATTTGCTTCTTCACCTGATCGAAAAGAATAAGGTAAGCATCTATGACATTCCCATTGCGCTGATCACAGAGCAATACATGGAGTACATCGATGCCATGACGGAGGCGTCCCTGCAGATGGACACGATGAGTGAATTCCTTGTCATGGCTGCGACGCTTCTGGATATTAAATCCCGGATGCTGCTGCCTGCCGAGAAGGATGAGGAGGGGGAAGAGATTGATCCGAGAGAGGAACTGGTCCGGCAGCTTCTGGAGTACAAGACATATAAATACATGTCCTTCGAGCTTCGCGAGCGGGAAAACAGCGCCCAGGGCGTATGGTTCCGAAAGCAATCCATTCCGCGGCAGGTGCTGAAGTACCGGGAGCCTGTGGATCCGCATGAGCTGCTGGACAAGGCGGGCGTTACGCTGCCGGGGCTGTACCGGATTTTTCAGGAGGTCATGAAACGTAGGGAGGATCTGAAGGATCCGATCCGTGCGGGCTTTGGGAAGATCGAGAAGGAACAGATCGATACACAGGAAGCCATGCAGTTTGTGGAGCGTTATATCATGAACCGCAGAAGGTGTACCTTCAAGGCGCTCCTGATGCTCAGGGAGGGCAGGATGTACACTGTAGTGACATTTCTGACGATCCTGGAGCTGATGAAGCGGGGGCATGTTTACGTGGTGCAGGAGACCAATTTTGGCGAGATCCAGATCGAGGCAAATGACCCGTCGCAGTGGACGGATGAGGAAGATGATTTCCTGAGCGAATGGTCGGAGGAGTCTGACGCGGGGGAAGGAGAGAAGTGACCGGATGGGACAGCTGAAACTGGAGGAGCGGAACGGGGAACTGACGACCGTAGAGGAAAAACCCGGCCAGGTGAGCGGCGATAAAGCAGCATTGAAGGCTTCCCTGGAGGCGATCCTCTTCTCGATGGGGGATTCCATAGATCCTGAAACGATCGCGCAGGCCCTGGACGTGAGTGAGGAGACGATCCGCGCCGTTTTGGATGAAATGGGAAAGGAATACGAATCGGAGGAGCGGGGGATCCGGATCATCCGCCTGGAGGGACGCTACCAGCTTGCGACCAAGAAGGAACTGTATCCGGTTTTGATCCGGCTGGTCCGTCAGCCAAAGAAGATCAGCCTGTCAGACGTGGTCCTCGAGACGCTTTCGATCGTTGCGTACAAGCAGCCTGTGACCAGGGCGCAGATTGAAAAGATTCGGGGTGTGAGCTGTGACCATGCGATCAACCGCCTGCTGGAATATGGACTGATCTGTGAGGCTGGCCGGCTGGATGCGCCGGGAAGGCCGATCCTGTTTGGTACGACAGAAGAATTCCTGCGGCATTTCGGAACAGACTCCCTGGACGAGCTTCCGAGGATCAGTCCGGTGAAGGTCGAGGACTTCAAGGCGGAGGCGGAAGAGGAAGCAAAGATGAAGCTGGAGGTCTGAGGCGTAGATGATCTGGTAACTACGGCGAGGCTTTCCAACGCAGCAGATGAGCGTTTGGACAAGTCAGATGTACAAGTTATTCTGTAACAGATCCTAAGGACCTGCCACGAATTCACATATACATCTTGCTTGTCTTTTTTTGATATCTGTGTCAGAAAGCCTCACTGTGCCAACTGTTCAGGACAGGGGCGGAATAATTACAGGCTTTGCAGCCGGAGGAGCATAGCGGTGAACGGATTGTATCAAAGGATTGGTGAACTGGATCCGGAGAAGGAACATGAACTGATCACGGTTACGGGCGGAGAGCATGCCGGGATGCATGTCCTCTATACGCAGGGGCAGGTGGCCTGGAGCAGCAGGCCGGATCTTTTGCCCTTGCCGGAGAATGTCTGCGAAGAGGATGTATTCCGGGAAAAGCTGAGCCCTGCGCTGCGCCTTGTGGTCTGCGGATGCGGGTTTGTGGGGCAGGCGGTGATCCGCCTGGCAAAGTTTCTCTGCTGGCAGGTGATTGCGGTGGATGACCGGAAAGAATATCTTCCAGGTGCAGAGGCAAAGGGGGCGGACAAAGCCATCAGCGGGCCGTTCCGTTCCGTTCTTTCCCGGATCCGGTCTGACAAAGGCACCTGTTATGTGGTTGTTACGAGGGAGCATCAGTATGACAGGGAGTGCCTGGATGTGATTCTGAAGCGGCCGTTCGGGTATGTCGGGATGATGGGAAGCCATCACCGTGCCGCCATGATGAAGGAGAGCCTGGTCAAAGACGGCCTGGATGAGAAAGTGGCCGCCATGGTTCATGCGCCGGTGGGGCTGCCCATCAAGGCACAGACACCGGAGGAGATCGCAGTCTCCATCATTGCCCAGATCATACAGGAAAAGGAACACTTCGCAGGAACAGACGCATTTCCGGAAGATCTGGTCAAGGCACTGCACAGGCTCATCACCTCTGGCGATCATGGGATACTTGCGCTGATCACCTCCCGCAAAGGCTCCACTCCCAGAAAACCCGGCACACGGATGCTTGTGTATCCGGACGGGCACACCGTCGGAACCATCGGAGGAGGGATCATGGAAGCTAAGGTAATCCGCACGGCGGTCACCTGCCTGGAGCAGCCCTCCGCCTTCCGTCCATATTCGATCACGATCGATCTGACCGGAAAAACCGGAGAATACGCAGACATGCTGTGCGGCGGCATGACACAGGTGTTTCTGGAGCTTGTGTAGTGATAATGTTCCACAGGCCGGCCCGCTGGCAAGTGTGTGACGGGAAACGCTATAGGCGCAGTTTCTTAAGATATTTTTTATTTTTTCTGAATTGAGAAAAGCTATATAATAGTCTGGAAAAATGGGAGCATGAATCAGGGGACAAGGAAGGAGCAGAGTATGAATACAAAGGGATTGATCCGGAAGATATCCGCCATGACCATGGCGTGCATGATCATGGCGGGACTACTGTCCGGCCAGGCGATGGCCAAGAAAGCGGATGAGAAGTTCCAGAATACGGCCGAGCGGATCGCCAACAAGAATGACACAGAGGTTGTCAAGACGATCCATTGGCGGGCAAGAACGACATCAGGCGTCGTCACAGAGTCAGAAGAGACCGGAGAGGACGTGAGAATACCGGCAGGTTCGGTCGTCACAGTCATACAGAGAGATTATCATGCGATGAACGGCGTCAGCCAGTGCATGCTCCAGGACGGGACAACCTGCTATATCGCGAACCGGTTTATGACCTTTACAGAACCCCTCGCGACAGGCGCGCAGGGCGACTATTCCACAGAAACCAAGGAAGCATATGTGAACGGACAGAGCATCCCGAGCACGACCGACACGCTGGTATGGATCAGCCTGGATAAGCAGAGAATCAACATTTTCAAGGGTTACAAGCGGAACTGGGAACTGGTCAGAACCTGCAGGACATCGACCGGAAAGGCAGACGCCCCGACCCTGGACGTGACATTTAAGAAGAAGTACGTGGTACAGAAAAAGGGTCTGGTGGTGAACGGCCTGCAGTACTACACCTTCTTCTATGGAAGCGGAATCCATAAGTGGCCGGGAGGCGGCATGGAGCAGGCTATCGGCAAGATACCCCTGTCCCACAGCTGCGCACGCGTGGAAGCAAGCGATGCCCAGTGGATTTTTGATAACAAGAATGTTCCGATCGGATCCAGAGTGTGGATCTGGTGACTTGTAACGATTGGGGAAAGGCGTAAAGGCAAGCCATTATGGCTTGCCTTTTTTGAGGTTTTCACGTAGTATAGGAATGGCAATTTTTGATTTCTTATTGATGGAGGTCTAAGTATGAGCAATATAGGAAAGAGCAAGGCAGCAGACCGAATCGCTGCTCTGCTTGACGAAAGCAGTTTCGTTGAGATCGGCTCGCTTGTCACGGCAAGGAGCACGGATTTCAACCTGACTGAAGAGAAAGCTGCTTCAGACGGTGTGATCACCGGTTATGGTCTGATCGATGGAAACCTGGTCTATGTATACAGCCAGGATGCCTCTGTGCTTGGCGGGAGCATCGGTGAGATGCATGCGAAGAAGATCGTACGCCTGTACAGCCTTGCCATGAAGATGGGCGCTCCGGTCATCGGGCTTCTTGACAGCGCCGGCATGCGTCTGCAGGAATCCACAGATGCACTGAACGCATTTGGGACACTGTACCGCAGGATGGCATTTGCCAGCGGCGTGATCCCGCAGATCACGGCAGTACTCGGCAACTGCGGCGGCGGTCTTGCTGTTGCGGCAGGCATGAGTGACTTTGTATTCATGGAAGGCACCAATGCAAAGCTTTTCGTGAATTCCCCGAATGCGCTGGCCGGGAACAAGGAAGCGGATACAGCTTCAGCTAAGTTCCAGAGTGAGAAGAGCGGCCTTGTTGATTTTGTCGGAACCGAAGAGGAGATCCTGGCACAGATCAGGGCTCTGGTATCGATCCTTCCGGCCAACAATGCGGATGAAGCGCCCCTGGCGGAGGCCGGCGATGACCTGAACAGAGTATGTGAGGGACTGGAAGGTGCAGTGGGAGATTCCTCCATTCTCCTCAGCCAGATCTCTGACCAAAACCTGCTGTGCGAGGTCAAGGCTGCGTCTGCAAGAGAGATGGTCACCGGGTTTATTAAGCTGAACGGAACCACCGTCGGCGCGATCGCGAACCGTACGGAGATCTATGACGAGAAGGGTGAGAAGTGTGCACAGTTCAAGCCGCTTCTGACCGCAAAGGGGCTTGAGAAGGCGGAGAACTTTGTCCGCTTCTGCGACGCGTTTGACATCCCGGTCCTGACGGTTACGAACGCGGAAGGATTCTTTGCAGACATGCACAATGAATTCCGGATCGCGAAGCAGGCTGCAAGGTTTGCCTATGCGCTTTCGGACGCGACCGTTCCGAAGGTGAATCTGATCACGGGCAAGGCATTCGGTTCCGGGTATACGATCATGAACAGCCAGGCGCTTGGTGCGGATATTACCTTTGCATGGGAAGATGCCCTGATCGGCATGATGGATGCGAAGCTTGCGGCAGGGATCATGTATGACGGAAGCGATGCGAAGACGCTGAACGAGAAGGCATCCGCGTATGAGAAGCTGCAGCAGGGTGTCGATGCAGCTGCGGCGCGCGGATATGTGGATACCGTGATCAAGGCAGAGGATACACGCAAGATGGTCATCGGCGCGTTCGAGATGCTTTACACGAAGGCGGAAGAGCGCCCTGACAAAAAGCACGGTACGGTTTGAGTGAGGTGACATGCAGATGAGAAAAAGAATATACACGGTCCTGCTCGCCGCAGTGGCTTCGCTCTGCCTGTCCGCCGGATGTGTGAGTGCCTCTTCCGCTGAGACTGAGGCGGTCCGCACTGTGCAGACTGAGGCGGATGCGGGTTCATCCACGGCTGCAGGAGATGAGACAGAGGTGGAAGGATCCACGGAAGCACCTCTTCTTGCGCCGGCAAGTGTGACGGGAGATACCTCTCTTGAGTCGCAGTATCCGGCGATTGAAGCGCAGGTCGAGCAGCAGCTGACGATGCTGTCCAGGATGTCTGTGGAAGATGTTGAGAAGATGATCCAGACCTATAACCGTCAGATCAATCTCTCTGTCCGTGACATTGCGAATTCGATGAAGGATTCCTCCACACTGACCAGCCATGACGATACGACGATGGCGATGGTCAAGATGCTCCGGAACTGGTATTCCAACAGGGATTCCTGCGGAGAGTTCCTGGGTGTGAAGAGCTATACCGCAGATATGACGGATCAGGTTCTGACCCTCCATATCGATGCGGATTATTCCCTTGCGGAGAAGAACGACGCCCAGATCGGTGTTGTCTTCACCTATGACATTGGAAGAAATCTGACCCTGCTGAACTGGGAGGTGAAGGATTCCTTCCGTGCGCAGGTAGGGAAAGCAGCTATGAATACGCTGATCGGCCTTGGCACGGTCTTTGTGGTACTGCTGTTTTTGACCTTTATCATTGGCCAGATCCACTGGATCCCGGATCTTCTGGCCCGCAAAAAGAAGGAAGAAGCTGCGCCGGCTCCGGCACCTGCAGCACCTGCGCCGGCTCCGGTGATTGAGGATACGGTGGAGGAGACAGATGACCTGGAACTGATCGCAGTCATCAGTGCGGCGATCGCGGCAAGCGAACAGGCTCCTGCAGACGGATTTGTTGTCCGTTCGATCCGCAGAAGAGGCAGAAAGAGCAACTGGAGGGCATAATAGCCTTAACCGCTGTTTTTCAGCGGATCATCAGAATGAGTTTGAATTACAAAGGAGAATGTAAAGATGAAAAACTATACGATCACCGTTAACGGCAATGTCTATGATGTCACCGTAGAAGAAGGAACCGGATCCGGAGCAGCGCCGGTCCAGGCACCGAAGGCAGCCCCGGCTGCAGCACCCAAGGCAGCGCCGGCTGCGGCACCCAAGGCCGCTTCCGCTGGAGCAGGCTCCGTGAAGGTCACGGCTTCTGTTCCGGGCAAGGTATTCAAGGTGAACGCAGCTGCCGGACAGGCGGTGAAGGCAGGCGATGCGATCGTTACACTGGAAGCCATGAAGATGGAGATCCCGGTTGTGGCACCGCAGGATGGCACTGTTGCTTCCATCGAGGTCGCGGCGGGCGACGCAGTTGAGAACGGACAGGTTCTTGCAACGATGAACTGATCTGTCTGGGCTGAAAAGTCTCTGACGTTAGGAGGTTAATCAATGGGTTACATTGCTACTACAATGTCAAATCTTCTGCATCAGACTGCGTTCCTGAATCTGACATGGGGAAACTATGTTATGATGATCGTCGCGTTTGTGTTCCTGTATCTGGCGATCAAACACGACTTTGAACCGCTTCTGCTGGTCCCGATCGCATTCGGTATGCTGCTTGTCAACATTTACCCGGATATCATCGCGGATCTCTCGACCGACCTGCTCGGTGTGGAGCATGCGGGCGGTCTGATGCATTATTTCTATATTCTGGACGAGGCATCAATCCTGCCGTCTCTGATCTTCATGGGAGTCGGAGCGATGACTGACTTCGGACCGTTGATCGCGAACCCGATCTCGTTTGTTATGGGTGCCGCGGCTCAGGCGGGTATCTATGTTGCTTATTTCCTGGCGATTGCGTTTGGCTTCAACGGCAAGGCCGCAGCCGCGATCTCCATCATCGGCGGAGCGGACGGCCCGACCTCGATCTTCCTGGCAGGTAAGCTGGGACAGACGACCCTGATGGGTCCGATCGCAGTGGCTGCTTATTCTTACATGTCACTGGTTCCGATCATCCAGCCGCCGATCATGAAGCTGTTTACGACCGAGAAGGACAGAAAGATCAAGATGGAGCAGCTTCGCCCTGTCACCCAGCTTGAAAAGATCCTGTTCCCGATCATCATCACGGTCGTTGTCTGCATGCTCCTTCCGACAACGGCTCCGCTGGTCGGAATGCTGATGCTGGGCAACCTGTTCCGTGAGAGCGGTGTTGTCCGCCAGCTGACCGAGACGGCCTCGAATGCGCTGATGTACATCGTCGTCATCCTTCTGGGAACATCCGTCGGCGCTTCCACGTCGGCAGAGGCATTCCTGAATGTGGATACGCTGAAGATCGTCGTCCTTGGCCTTGTTGCATTTGCTTTCGGTACTTTGGGAGGTGTTTTGCTGGGTCAGCTGATGAAGGTGATGACGCATGGAAAGATCAATCCTTTGATCGGATCGGCAGGTGTGTCCGCCGTTCCGATGGCTGCCCGGGTATCGCAGAAGGTAGGTGCCCAGGCGGATCCGACGAATTTCCTGCTGATGCATGCCATGGGGCCGAATGTCGCAGGTGTAATCGGTACCGCTGTCGCGGCAGGTACCTTCATGGCAATTTATGGCGTCGCGTAAAGACAGCGGTGAACGGGCCATTGCCCTCCCTGGAGAACCTTGAAGGGACTTCGGGGATGGGGCATCCGGTCTTCCTCACCATATAATATTTGTTAGGAAAGGATATAAGAAAATGGCAGCAAAGAAAAAGCCGATTAAAATAACAGAAACTGTGCTGCGCGACGCGCATCAGTCCCTGATCGCGACACGTATGCCGACGGAGGAGATGCTTCCGATCGTCGACAAGATGGACAAGGTCGGATATCATTCCGTAGAATGCTGGGGCGGCGCGACATTTGACTCTGCGCTACGTTTCCTGCATGAGGATCCGTGGGACAGGCTGAGAAAGCTCCGTGACGGATTCAAGAACACCAAGCTTCAGATGCTGTTCCGCGGACAGAATATTCTGGGATACAAGCCGTATTCTGATGATGTCGTGGAGTACTTTGTACAGAAGTCTCTCGCGAACGGCATTGATATCATCCGTATTTTTGACTGCTTCAATGACCTTCGGAACCTTCAGACCTGCGTTAACGCGGCAAAGAAGGAGAAAGGGCATGCGCAGGTTGCCCTGTCCTACACGCTGGGAGATGCTTATACCATTGATTACTGGGTAAAGATTTCCAAGCGCATCCAGGATATGGGTGCTGATTCGATCTGTATCAAGGACATGGCAGGGCTGCTGCTTCCTTACAGAGCGACTGAACTGATCTCAGCCATGAAGAGCGCTGTGAATCTTCCGATCCAGCTTCATACGCATTACACCTCCGGCGTAGCTTCCATGACTTACATGAAAGCGGTAGAGGCAGGCGTGGACGTGATCGACTGCGCGATGAGCCCGTTTGCATTGGGAACCTCCCAGCCGGCGACAGAGGTCATGGTCGAGACCTTCCGCGGAACCCAGTATGATTCCGGACTGAACATGAAGCTTCTGGAAGAGATCGCTGACTATTTCCGTCCGTACAGGGACGAGTGCCTTGCAAACGGTCTCCTCAATCCGAAGAACCTTGGCGTCAATATCAAGACGCTGGTCTATCAGGTTCCGGGCGGAATGCTCTCCAACCTGACCTCGCAGCTTGACAAGCTGGGCGCGGCGGACAAGTATTATGAGGTTCTGGAGGAGGTTCCGAATGTTCGTAAGGATCTGGGCGAGCCGCCGCTTGTCACTCCGTCCTCCCAGATTGTCGGTACCCAGGCAGTCATGAACGTGATCGCCGGCGAGCGCTACAAGATGGTGCCGCAGGAGACCAAGGACGTTTTGAGCGGAAAGTACGGCCAGACCGTCAAGCCGTTCAACAAGGAAGTCCAGAAGAAGTGTATCGGAAACGCCAAGGTGATCACACATCGCCCGGCAGACGATATTCCGCCGATGCTTCCGCAGTTCGAAAAAGAAGTCGCCCAGTGGAAGCAGCAGGATGAGGATGTCCTCAGCTATGCATTGTTCCCGCAGGTGGCGGTTGACTACTTCAAGTACCGCCAGGCGCAGCAGACCGGCGTAGATCCGGCTGCAGGAGACACAAAGAACAAGGCTTATCCTGTGTGACAGAATACTGTATAGAGACTGCTGGGAGTTACAAGCCACACCTTGGCCAGGTTGCTGTTCACTGCCTGACCATCCGGGAGTGAACTGTGACCTGGCCAGGGAATGTCTTGTAACCGATCAGGAAGTTACAAGTCACGCCCCTGCCAGTGTTACTGTTCACTGCCCGGCTGGGCAGGCTA
>CAMJIC010000072.1 GCA_946405675.1 uncultured Clostridia bacterium | reverse complement strand
ATTCGCTAAGAACCGACGCTGCGGATGCCCTCCTCGTGCAATCCATAGCCTGCCCAGCCGGGCAGTGAACAGAAACGCTGGCAGGAGTGTGACTTGTAACCTGCATTCAGCATCCTGGCCACGGGGCTGTTATGTATCGCTTGCAAACACACCGCAGACGGGATAGAATAGAGCGGTAAAATAAAACAGAAAACGCTCTGACGGCAAGGAAGCTTCCGAGCCGGAATAGCGCCGGTCAGTGATCGAATGGTGAGACAGGTGATCTGCGCGCTTAAGAGCGTGCAGATTTTTTCGTGTAGGAGTTTGCATGCTTAAACTTGCGATATATGGAAAAGGCGGGATCGGTAAGTCGACGATGACGGCGAATCTGTCCGCGGCGTTTGCCACCCTTGGGAAAAGAGTGATCCAGATCGGCTGTGACCCGAAGGCTGATTCCACGATCAACCTGCTGGGCGGGAAAGCGGTGGAGCCGGTCATGGATTATCTGAGGGATCAGGATGATTATCCGGATGATTACCGCCAGATCAGTGCGGAAGGATTTCGGGGAGTTTTGTGCATTGAGACAGGAGGGCCTACGCCTGGACTTGGCTGTGCCGGGAGAGGGATCATTGCGACCTTTCAGCTGCTGGAAGAGCTGAAGCTGTTTGAGCACTGGAAGCCGGATGTGGTGCTGTATGATGTGCTTGGCGATGTTGTGTGCGGAGGCTTTGCGGCTCCGATCCGTGAGGGGTATGCGCAGAAGGTGCTCATTGTGACCAGCGGAGAGAAGATGGCTTTGTATGCGGCGAACAACATCAATCGTGCCGTAAAGAATTTTGAAGACCGCAGCTACGCAAGGGTTTTGGGGCTGATTCTGAACCACCGGAATGTGGAGAATGAGACTGGGAAGGTGCGCGCATTTGCACAGGAACACGGTCTTGAGATCGTGGGGGAGATCCCGCGCAGCGATGATATCATCCGGTTTGAGGAGGAGGGAAAGACGGTGATTGAAGGCGATCCGTCGCTGGAGGTGAGCCGGATCTTCCTGGATCTTGCGCAAAGGCTTCTTGAAACCGAGGGATGAAAAGAATGCTTCAAGGTAACTGTTCCGAACAGGTTCTGAACAGTTAGCTCATGCCCGTGGGCAGGGGCTTTCCGGAATCCATTCACAGGAACAAGACGGGCGTCTTTCAATCATAAGGAGATCATGCATGGCTTCTTTCTATACCGTAAAGGAACTATCGGACGCGAAGCAGGTTCCGGAGCTTTACCAGGTGACAAAGCATCTGGTCTTCAGCAGCCCGGCGACGCTGGCCTATAATTCTCCGGGTGCGGAGGGCTTTGGCGTGAAGCGGGCAGGCCTTTCCATCCCGGAGTCTGTCATGCTGATCGTTTCTCCCGGATGCTGCGGGCGCAATACGTCCCAGATCAGCAGCATGCCCAGGTACAAAAACCGTTTTTTTTACCTGCAGATGGATGAGACGGATCTGGTGACCGGGCGTCATCTGAAGAAGATTCCCCAGGCGGTTTCCGAGATCGTGGAATTTCTGGAGGAGAAGCCCAGGCTTGTGATGATCTGCGCGACCTGCGTTGACGCGCTTCTGGGAACGGACTGGGACAGGGTATGCAGGAAGGCGGAAGAGGAAAGCCATGTGCTCGTCAGGCCCTGTTATATGTATGCCCTGACACGTGAAGGCCTCCGTCCTCCGATGGTGCATGTGAGGCAGTCTCTGTATTCTCTTCTGGAGGAGCGGAAAAAGGACAACAGGGCGGTTAACCTCCTGGGCTTCTTCTCTCCGGTGAGCAGGGAATGGGAGATGTTTGGCTATCTGGAAAAAGCCGGGGTCAGGACGATCCGCCAGATTTCGGAGTGTGAGAGCTTTGACGCGTTTCTTGGGATGGCGGAAGCGAACTTTAATATTGTTCTGAACCCGGAGTGCAGGAGCGCGGCGGACGACCTGGCGGACCGGCTGAAGATCCCCTATGTGGAGCTTCAGCGGTTTTATGACCCGGACCGGATCCAAAGGCAGTATGCGGCCTTTGCCAGGGCGGTGGGGATCGAGATTGAGGATGAGCCGGATCATGACAGGGCACAGCGCATGCTTTCGGAGTTTGCTTCGGGACATCAGGGGCTTTCTGTTTCCATTGGAGAATGTGTGAACGCGAATCCCTTTGAGCTTGCGCTGACGCTTGCCTCTCGGGGGCTTCATGTGGCGGAGATCTTTGCGCCGGTCAATGAGCTGAGCGCGTGGTACCTGAAGCGTCTTTCCGGCATCTGCCCATCCTGCAGGGTATACTGCAGCCAGGCGCCGTCCATGCTTTCCTATGAGGAGCCGGAAGAAAAGATTCGTCTGACGATTGGGAAGGATGCAGGTTACTACCACCCGGATGCGGTACACGTTCCGTGGAACAGTGATGTACAGCCGTTCGGATATGCGGGCGTGGCTGCTTTGGTCCGGGAGATTCAGCGAATGTCAGGGGAGTTGTCATGAAAGGACTGAGAAAATATCTGACACCTTTTGCGCCCGATCAGTCGGGGGCAGTTTCCATGTGCTATGCGCTCGGCGGAATGGTCGTGATCGTGGATGCCGGCGGATGCGCAGGAAACATTTGCGGGTTTGATGAGCCGAGATGGCAGCCGGATTATGCATCCTCGTCCCATGTGGGCGCGGTGTTCAGCGCCGGACTGCGTGACATGGACGCGATTCTCGGCAGGGATGAGGCTCTGACAGCCAAGGTGGAGGAGGCAGCGCGCCAGATCGACGCATCCTTTATCGCGCTGGTAGGGACTCCTGTGCCTGCGGTGATCGGGACGGATCTTCCGTCTGCTGCCAGGATGGCGCAGAAGGCATGTCATCTGCCCTGCATTGCCATCCAGACAGACGGGATGCATCTGTACGACCGCGGGATCGAAGAGGCGCTCCTTACGCTGGTCAAGGCATTCTCCGGCCCGGGAGAAGGAGACGGACAGGGCCAGAGAGCCTCGACGGACCGGAATGTGTGCAGCGTGCTGGGATGGAACCCTCTGGATCTCTTTGACCCTCAGTGGGCGGATGCAGTCAGGAGCTTTTTGCTTTCTTCGGGATATGACGAGGTTCTGATTCCAGGGGCGGACCGGGGGCTGGAAGCATTCGTTCAGCTGCGCCATGCAAAACGCAATTATGTGGTATCCCCCGCCGGGATTGCCGCCGCCAGACATCTTGAGAAGATGTACGGGATTCCGTATGAAGTCACATTTCCGGCGGATCCCGGGATCCTGATGGAAAATAACAGGCATCCCTGCGCGGAAATCCCTTTCCCGGGCGATGATCTCAAGGTTCTTGTGGTGCATCAGCAGGTTCTTGCCAATGCGATCCGAAAGTCCCTGGCCGGCAGTGGATTCCGGGGAAGCATCACTGCTGCCACATGGTTCCGGCTGGATCCGGAATTCGCAAAGGAAGGGGATATTCATCTTCAGGAAGAGGATGATTTCATAGAGCTGGTCCGGGAGGGCGGCTTTGACCTGATCATAGCAGACCCGTCCTTGAAGCCGATGGCAAAGCAGTACCAGGGCGCGTGGATCGATGCGTTTCATTTTGCGGTCTCCGGGCAGGCAGCGATCGATCACAGACGAAACATTATTAAAGGATGAAGGACGAAGGATGCAGGAGCTGACGCAGATCAGGCCAAAGGAACGGCTGGAGGAAAAGGAGAAAGGGACAGCGAAGGGGCAGGTAAAGACCAGTGGAAAGCAGGAATGCAGGCAGGCAAAGCTTCTGACAAAACAGGTCAGGCTTTACGGAATCGTCCAGGGAGTAGGCTTCAGGCCCTTTGTCAGCCGCACGGCCATGGAGCTTGGAATAGCCGGGTCTGTCTGCAACCGGGGCTCCTATGTGGAGGTGATCGCCAGAGGAGGGGCTGAAGAGCTGGGGCATTTCCTGGAAATCCTTCAATACGATCCCCCGGAGCGGTCTGTCATCTTAAAGGTAGATGTGAAAAATCTGCCGGATGCAGGCAGCATGACATCCTTTGAAATCATCGAAAGCGAGAAGGAGAAGGGGGAGATTTTCATTTCCCCGGATATTGCGATCTGCCCGGATTGCAGGCGGGAGCTTTATGACCCGAAAAACCGCAGGTATCTTCATCCCTTCATCAACTGTACCCAGTGCGGCCCGAGGCTGACGATCCTGGACGAGCTTCCGTATGACAGGGCAAGGACGAGCATGAAGGATTTCCCCATGTGTCCTTCCTGCAAGGCGGAATATGAGGATCCGGATTCCCGCAGGTATGACGCCCAGCCGGTATGCTGCAACGACTGCGGCCCGACGGTCTATCTGGCAGGAAGGAAGGAGCGCGGGGCGGACGCAATCAGAAAGGCCCGGGAGCTTCTTTCGGAGGGAAGGATTCTTGCCGTCAAAGGAATCGGGGGATTCCATCTGTGCTGCGACGCAACGTCCCAGGAGGCGGTAATGCGGCTTCGGGAACGGAAAAAACGCCCTGCCAAGCCGTTTGCGGTGATGATGCGCGACGAAGCAATGGCGGAGCGCACGTGCTTTGTGAATGAGGAGCAAAGGAGGATCCTGACGGGATACCAGAAGCCGATCCTTCTGCTGGAGAAAAGAGAAGAAGACATTCTGTGCGACGCGGTTGCGCCGGGCAATCCCAAGGTCGGTGTCATGCTCCCCTATGCGCCTGTCCAGATGCTGCTGTTTGATTATCCGGATGGCCTGAAGATGCCGGGATGCCTGGTGATGACGAGCGGAAATGTTTCCGGCGCGCCGATCTGCAGGGATGACGCGGAGGCCATGGAGGAGCTGGGCACATTTGCCGATGCGATCCTGTCCCATGACAGGATGATCCGGATCCGCTGTGATGATTCCGTGATGGATTTTGAGGGCGGAAGGCCATATATGATCCGGAGGTCCAGAGGATATGCGCCTCTTCCGGTTCTGACCGGATCTGACTATGAGGGCTGTGTGCTGGCGGTGGGCGGCGAGCTGAAAAACACTTTCTGCATCGGGATCGGATCCATGTTTTATCCTTCGGCATATGTGGGCGATCTGGCGGACCCCAGGTCAGTCAGAGCCCTGGAGGAATCCATCCTGCGCATGGAGGCACTTCTGGAGAGAAATGCAGATGTGATCGTCTGCGACCTGCATCCGGGCTACCAGTCCACGATTCTGGCACAGGAGCTGGCTTCCGGAAGAAACATCCCGCTGATCCAGGTGCAGCATCATTTTGCGCATATCGTATCCTGCATGGCGGAAAATGACCTCGATGGTGAGGTGCTGGGTGCTTCCTTTGACGGAACCGGATGGGGAGAAGATGGCACGATCTGGGGCGGCGAGATGATGAAGGCGGACCGGGCCGGTTTTGAGCGGTTCGGAAGCATCGCTCCCTTCCGGATGGTTGGCGGGGATGCTGCCTCCAGGGAGGGCTGGCGCATCGCGGCATCCATGATCCATTCTCTGTATCAGGAAGAGGGGAAGGAGCTGGAGACCGCCCGGAGCCTTGGACTATGCGATCCGGCACAGATCAGGGTCATCGGCCGGATGTCGGACAAAGGGCTGAATACGGTCCGCTCCACAAGCGCGGGGAGGCTGTTCGATGCGGTCAGCGCAATCCTTGGCATCTGCAGACAGTCAACCTTTGAAGGAGAGGCAGCGACCGCGCTGATGTTTGAGGCGCAAAGGTATCAAAAGGAACGGAGGAAAAAGACTCTGCCCTGTAATGAGAATGAGAAGCGGCACATGCATGGGGCAGGGGATGAGATGCAGGGTATATCTGAGGCAGAAGATGAGACACAGAATATTTCTGCTTCAGAGGATGAGATACAGGATACGTATGAATCAGGAAAGGGGATTCAGAGCCTGCTTGAGACGAAGGATGGGTTTACCACGATCAGGACTGACCTTGTGGTGCGGCAGCTCATCGAAGCGAAGCTTGCGGGAGAGGATTCTTCCTGCCTGGCCTACCGGTTTCATGATGTGCTTGCAGGGCTGATCGCGAAGGTGCTGCTTTTGCAGTCGGAAAAGACCGGACTGAAAAGAGCGGTATTGAGCGGCGGTGTCTATCAGAATACCCTGCTTCTTGAACTGACAAGGAGTGCGCTGGAACAGGGGAACATGACGGTTTATACCAATCATCTGATCCCGCCGAATGACGGAGGGATCAGCCTGGGGCAGGCATTTGCGGCGCAGGAGATTCTGCGGCGCAGAAGGAACCGTCCAGGACACGCCAAAGATGCCTTGCTGTAAGTGGTGCGCTTTGAAAATGAAGAAATGGAGTAACTGTTCCGAACAGTTTTTTGAGCAGTTATGAAATGAATGAGAGGAGAGAGAAGATCTATGTGTGTTGGATTATCAGCAAGAGTTGTCAGAGTCAGTGAAGGGTCGGCTCTTGTGGATGCGTCAGGCGCCAGAAGGCAGGTGTCCGCACAGCTGGTTCCGGATCTGGAGCCGGGGGATTATGTGATGGTGCATGCCGGGGCGGCGATCGCGAAGATCACGGAGGATGATACAAAGCAGGCAGACGATCTGATGGAGGAGCTTCTGGTATGACAGATTCGGTCAGCATGGAAAAAAAGAACGCGGTGGAGAGAGCACGGGAGATCATTTCCGACTATCACGGGCCAAAGCTTCGCATCATGGAGGTCTGCGGAACCCACACCCATGAGATCTTCCGTCAGGGAATCCGGAGCCTTCTTTCTGAGGACATTACCCTGATCTCCGGGCCGGGATGTCCGGTCTGCGTGACGCCGGTTTCCTATATCGATGAAGCAGTGATGCTGGCTCTGGAAAAGGGATGCACGATCCTGACCTTCGGAGACCTGGTCAGGGTGCCGGGCTCGGAGAAGAGCCTGCAGACGGCACGGGGGGAAGGCGCTTCGGTCAAGGTTGTCTATTCCCCCCAGGATGCGGAGGACTATGCCCGCACCCATCCGGAGGAGGAGACCGTCTTCCTTTCTGTCGGATTCGAGACCACGACTCCTTCCTCCTGCATAGCGCTGAAGCAGGCTATCTCGGACGGGATCTCCAACTTCAGCCTCCTTTGCGCCAATAAGACCATGCCGGCGGCCTACCGTGCCATGATGGCTGCGACCGATGCGTATCTGTATCCAGGCCATGTCTGCGCGATCACGGGGCTTTCTGACTGCAGGCAGATGCTGGAGCTTGGGATGAGCGGTGTTGTTGCCGGCTTTACGGCACCGGAGCTTCTGACTGCGCTTGCGGTCATCGTTCAGAAATCAAAAGAAGGAAAGCCATTCCTGGTCAACTGCTATCCCAGGGTCGTGACGGAGGAGGGAAGCCCGCAGGCACGTGCCCTGGTCGCTGAGTATATGGAGCCCTGCGATTCCATGTGGCGGGGGATTGGCCTGATGGCGGATTCCGGAATGGATCTGAAGGAAGCTTATGCCGCGTATGATGCACGTAAAAAATATGCTCTGCCCCGGATCGAGGGGCGGGAAGCAAAGGGCTGCCGCTGCGGGGAGGTGCTTCAGGGTGCCTGCATTCCTCAGGAATGTCCCCTGTTCGGGAAACGGTGCACGCCGGAACACCCGGTGGGAGCCTGCATGGTATCCTCGGAGGGAGCATGTTCCGCATTTTATCTGTATCAGAGGCGCGACTGAGACGTTCCCTTGTTGCTTCTATGAATGATATGGTTGCAGTCCGGCCCACTGGCCGGAGTGCAGCATGTAACTGTTTTGAGCGGTGACGGGATGAAAAGACAGACAAAGGGATCACCTGATACTGTGGCAGTCCCTGGGAAAGGAGCAGGCATGGACCTGAAAACAAAAACAGTAACCCTTGCGCATGGCGCAGGCGGGAAACAGACATCAGAACTGATCCGGGAGGTATTTAAGGCGCATTTTTCCAATCCGTATTTCACGGCGGATGATGCGGCGGTGCTGCCGGGGACTGACGGGCGGATTGCAATGACAACGGACGGATTCATCGTTTCCCCGCGTTTTTTCCGGGGAGGGAATATCGGGAAGCTTTCCATCTGCGGCACGGTCAATGACCTGGCCTGCATGGGGGCACAGCCGTTGTACATGACCTGCGCGTTTGTCATCGAGGAAGGGTTTCCGATGGATCAGCTCGAACAGATCGTTTCTTCCATGGAAGCGACAGCGAAGGAAGCCGGGGTGAAGATCGTAGCCGGTGACACGAAGGTAGCAGGAAAAGGGCAGGTGGATGGCGTATTCATCACGACGACCGGCGTGGGCCGGATTCTGGATCATGCGGATCCCTCCGGCAGCCATGCAAAGCCCGGGGACAGCGTGCTGGTGACCGGAGACATCGGACGCCACGGCTGCTGTATCCTCCTGGAGCGTGATGAGTATGGGATTGAAGCGCAGGTGGAGAGCGACTGCGCTCCTTTGTGGAACAATGTGAAGGCTGTCCTGGAGCAGGTTCCGGATGTCCATGTAATCCGCGATGCGACCCGCGGCGGGGTAGGAACAGTGCTTTACGAGATCACAGAGGAAAGTGGAGTCGGGATAGAGCTGGATCGTGAGGCAATCCCGGTGGCTCCCTCCGTGCGCGGGGTGACCGATATGCTGGGGCTGGATCCGATGTACCTGGCCTGTGAGGGAACCCTTGTGATGATCGTCCCTGAGGAGGAAACTCAGAAGGTGCTTGAGATCCTCCGGGGGATGGAGCATACACAGAATGCTGCGCTGATCGGGCATGTTACTGAGGCGGAAAAAGGCCGTGTTGTCATGCGCACTGCCATCGGAACCAGAACCTATCTGCCCCAGCCGGGGAATGAGCTGCTGCCGCGGATCTGCTGAAGAGAGCGAACTGCCACCGCGGATCTGCTGAAGAGAGTGAACTGCCGCAGCACCGACTTGCCGCATGAAAAAGAAATAAAGACGCTGACACGCCTTGCTGCTTTTGCTGTAAACAAGAATCGGAGCCGCAGGCAGGCCTTGGGGAGGAAACATGAATACGCAAAAAAGAGTGGCACTTATGTCCATCATTGTATCTGATACCGCACAGACCGCGAAGCTCAATGAGTATCTTCACGAGGCTTCGGAATATATCATCGGCAGGATGGGGATCCCTTACCGGGAGCGGAAGATCAATATCATCAGTGTTGCGGTGGATGCGCCACAGGATCTGATCTCCGCGCTTTCCGGAAAGATCGGAAAGCTGCCGGGGGTCACAAGCAGGACGACGTATTCAGACGTGGTTTCGTCAGTCAGTATACAGGGCTGAGTATTGAAAAGTCACACCTCTTCCGGCGGGGGAGGCAGTGGGGGAGGAATCCCCCGCCGGGCACCCCGCCGGCAGGGGTGTGCTTTGTCACGGCTGAGAGGATCTGCAAGGAGTAGAGATATGCTTGAGAGGTTGACAGGATCCGATGACAGGATGCAGGAGCGGGTAAGGATCAGGGATGCGTCATTTCCGGCACCCTTTGGCAGAAGCCTGGAGTACAATGCACCGGCCCATGGCACGTGGAACATCGTCCATATCGGGATGGCGGTTCCCCAGTCCCACAGCATCTATGTCTGTGCCGACAACTGCCTGAGGGGCGTGGTCATGACTGCTGCTGAGATGGGATGCCAGGACCGGTTTTCCAGTGTGACCATTACGGAGAGGAACCTTCAGACCGACAATCTGGAAACCATCACCATCGAAGGCGTGTCAGACGTGATCGCCCATCTTGCAGAACAGCCGCCGGTGGTTTTCGTATTCCTGGTGTGCCTCCACATATTCGCGGGAAGCGACGAGGACTATATCTTCCGCACGCTGGAGGAAAGATGGCCTGAGATCCGGTTTGTAAAGGCCTACATGGACTGTGTGCGCCAGAAGGAAGGGCCGACACCCGACATGAAGCTGAGGATGGCGGAATTTGGCATCATCGATCCTTTGCCGCTGGATGAGGGAAGGGTGAACCTGCTTGGAGGCGATGTCACATTTCCCCGGGACGGGGAGCTGGTGTTGCTTCTGTCGTCTCGGGGCATGGATGTGAGGCAGCTTTCAGACTGCAGGACATTCCGGGACTTCCTGGCTTTAGGGGACGCAGGGGTCAATGTGTGCACCTATCCCAACGGGAGTCATGCCGTCCGGGCCTTATCAGAGCGGACAGGGGCAAAGTTTGTCTATCTGAGCCCAGAAGTGTCTTTTGAAAAGATCCGGTTCCAGACCGATCAGCTGTTTTACCTGTGCGGATTGGAGCCTGTGCCGGAGACATGGTTTTCAGAGCAGGAGCGGCTATGCACCCAGGCCCTTGCCCATCTTGCAGGGGCGCTTACCGGAATGGGGGTTGCCATCGATTATACTGCCCATTCCCGCCCCCTGGGGATCGCCCGGCTTTTGCTGCTTCACGGGATCCATGTGGAATATGTGTTCCTGGACCAGATCCTGGAGGAGGAAAAAGAGGCATTTGACTGGCTTTCCCAGAATGCCCCTGAGCTTGAGCTGGTCTCCACGGTCCTGCCCCGTATGCAGCGTTATGGGCGCGGCCTTTCGGCTTCAGCGGATCATCGCAAGGTGGTTGCGCTGGGACAGAAGGCCTGCTGGTACTGCCAGACACCTTATTTTGTCAATATGATCGAAGGCGGCGGCCTGTGGGGATACCAGGGGATCCGGACGCTTTGCACCCTGTTGGAGGAAGCAGCGCAAAAGCAGCAGGATTACCGGCAGATCATTCCCAGGAAGGGAATCGGGTGGCCGAGCCTGTGCGATGTGCCCGGCTCTTATTGCTGAATTTGTCACTATTCACCCCGGTCAGCAGGCCTAACTACGGCGAGGCTTTCCAACGCAGCAGATGAGCGTTTGGACAAGTCAGAT
>CAMJIC010000071.1 GCA_946405675.1 uncultured Clostridia bacterium | reverse complement strand
TAGCCTGCCCAGCCGGGCAGTGAACAGTAACACTGGCAGGGGCGTGACTTGTAACCCAACATCGGTTACAGTTCACTGCCCCACCGGCCAGGCAGCGAACTGTAATCCACCATCATTTTGTTTCTATCAGCAGAAAGGAAGCCGTAATGAGAACAACACAGAATTTCACCTGGAAAGAGCTGAATCTTGGCGTCTGCTATTATCCGGAGCAGTGGGACAGGGCGCTCTGGGAGGAGGATCTGAAGCGGATGCTGGATGCCGGGATCCGGACCGTGCGTGTGGCGGAATTTGCCTGGAGCAAGGTGGAGCCTGCGGAGGGTTGCTTCACCTATGAATTCTTCGACGAGTTCCTTGACGCGGCTCACAAAGAAGGCATGAAGGTCATCTTCGGAACGCCTTCCGCGACGCCCCCTGCATGGCTTACGGAGAAGTATCCGGAGGTCCTGAATGCGCGGATGGACGGGACGCTCTACCGCCATGGGATGAGGCGCCATTACAATTATAATTCCCCTAAGTACCGTGAGCTGGTCAGCCGGATCGTGGATCGGCTGGGGGCGCATTACGCGCAGCATCCTGCCATCATCGGGTGGCAGATCGACAATGAGCTCAACTGTGAGACCAGCGAGTTCTATTCCGAAAGTGACACACTTGCGTTCCGCACTTTCCTGAAAGCTCGATACAAAACGCTGGATGCTTTGAATGAAGCCTGGGGCACGGTGTTCTGGAACCAGACCTACACCGCCTGGGAAGAGATCCATGTCCCGAGGACAACCATCCATAATTCCACAAACCCGCACCAGGTGCTGGACTATGAGCGTTTCGTTTCCGAAAGCTGCGTCAGCTTCTGCCGGATGCAGAGCGATATCCTGAGGAAATACATCAAGCCGGGAGATTTCATTACGACCAACGGAATGTTCGACCGGCTGGACAGCCACCGCATGATGGACGAGGCGCTGGATGTCTATACCTATGATTCCTACCCGAACTTTGCCTATTGCCTGGGGGAAGATCCGAAAAAGCCCGGAAGCCTGAACGACAGGAAGTGGAGCCGGAACCTGGCCAGGGTACGCTCCATCTGCCCTCATTTCGGCATCATGGAACAGCAGTCCGGCGCAAACGGATGGAATACCCGGATGGAAGCGCCTGCCCCGAAGCCCGGGCAGATGATGCTCTGGGCCATGCAGTCGATTGCCCATGGAGCAGACTTCATCAGCTTCTTCCGCTGGAGGACCAGCATCATGGGGACAGAGATCTACTGGCACGGGATCCTGGACTATGACAACAGGGACAACCGGAAGCTGAAGGAAGTGAAGGAAATCCGCCAAAGAATCCAGGCGGTCAGTTCTCTGGCCGGTTCCTCCTACAAAGCCGTGTTCGGCGTCCTCACAGACTATGACAATGAGTGGGACAGCGATGTGGACGTGTGGCACAGACGGCTGGCAAAGGAGAGCGATCAGGAAATCTTCCGCGCGTCCCAGCTGACCCACACACCGATGGACTATGTCTGTCTGCAGGACAGCACCGAGGCTGCGGAGCTTGACCGGTATCCGCTGCTCTTCTACCCCCACCCGCTGATCCTGACGCCGGAGAGAGTGAACCTGCTGAAGACATATGTGGAGCATGGCGGAATCCTGGTGATCGGCGCGAGAACCGGACAGAAGGATCTCACCGGGAAATGCGTCATGCAGCCGATGCCGGGGCTCCTGCGCTGCCTGACCCATACCAATGTCCAGGAATACACCTTCATCGGACCCGCGGACGAGCCTCAGAGCATGTGCTGGATGGGTGCGCATCTGCCCACCGGCATCTTCAGCGATATCCTGGAGGCCGATTCCGCCGACGCAAAGGTGCTTGCTTCCTATGACAGGGACTTCTACAAAGGCACACCCGCCCTGGTTGAAACGAAGCTGGCGGCAGGAAAGGTACTCCATTTCGGAGGTACCTTTACCATGGAAACCGTCACACGCATCCTGGAATATGCCGGGATCCTCTCGCCCTTCCAGGACTCTGTCGACCTGCCTGAATCCTGCGAGCTAGCCGTGCGCGAGAAGGATGGGAAGAGGTATCTCTTCCTCCTCAATTACGCATGGGAGAAGCAGCAGGTTCTCCTGAAGCAGCCCGTCAAAGACCTGGACAGCGGACTGACCGTGCAAGGGCAGACCGAGCTTCCGGCCTTTGGCACAAAGATCTACCTTCTTTGACTTATTCCTGCTGCCTGCTCACCAGCTGGGCAAAGAAGCCCCCTTTTTCCAAAAGCTCTTCATATGTCCCGGATTCGACGATCTTCCCATGATCGATCGCGATGATCCTGTCACATGAGCGGATCGTCGACAGACGATGAGCGATTACGATCCGGGTGCACTTCATGGCATCCATGGAATCCGTCACGATTTTCTGGGTGAGGTTGTCCAGTGCGCTGGTCGCCTCATCCAGGATCAGGATCCCCGGTTTCGGAGCGATCGCCCGCGCGATCATGATCCTCTGCTTCTGTCCTCCTGAGAGACCTTCTCCGTCCTCTCCCAGATAGGTCTGCATCCCCATCGGCATCCTCCGGATGTCCTCCGCTATCCCTGTCTTCCGTGCCGCTTCCCACGCTGCATCCTGGCTGAGCCAGGGCGCGGTGATCGTGATATTGGAAAATATATCGCCCGCGAATAATCTGCCATCCTGCAGAACTGTGCCGATATTTCTCCTTAGAGAATACAGATCCAGACTCTTCATATCATTCTCGTCATACGAGATCGTCCCCCGCTGCGGTTCTTCAAAACCAAGCAGGAGCTTGACGAGCGTTGATTTTCCGCATCCGCTCTTTCCGACGACAGCCACATATTCTCCGGGAGAAATGCTCAGGCTCAGGTCATCCAGGATCGCAGGTTCATCCTTGGCATACCGGAATGTGACATGACTCAGTCCGATACTCCCGTTCAGTCCGAAGACTGCTTTTCCTTCCTTTGAAGATTCCGGCACAGCCTCCAGAATCGGCTTCCCGACATCCAGAATCGGCTTCAGCCTGGAAATGCTCCTGCTGTGGTTTGCCACCTGTTCAATACAAGAGAGCGCAACCGCAAACGCAGAAGAAAACGAGGCAAGCTGAGCAACAGACAGCGAATCTCTCCAGGCAATCTCAAACGCCCATAAAAGCCCCATCAGCCGCACTGTCGTGATCAAGGCACTTCTGACACAAAGCGGAAAACGCACGGCAAACGATGCGCCTGTCTTTTGGGAATACACCTTCAGCCATCTTGCATAGGCGCGCTGCTCGCTTCCGCTCGTGCGAAGCCGCTCAATCCCGGAAATCAGGCCGTAAACAAGGCCGCTGTTTTCCTCCGCGCAGGTCATTTCCGTCCAGAACAGCCTGGTTTCCTGCATCATGCTGACGAACACGATCACCAGCGCAGCCATCAGGCAGACCAAAGCCGGCACCGCAAGCCTGGATGCGATAAAGAAGATCGGGATCACGCTCACAAATGAAATCAGAATATTCGTCAGCATCATCAGGATATCGCCAAAGATCTTCGGCACTCTGTTCAGGGAAGAGACCTTCTGCGCGACAGCCCCCGGTGTCCTGTTCTTAAAAAAAGATGCCGGAAGATTGATCAAACGGGCATACACACTGTTCTCCAGGACGAGATCCAGACGGTTCTGAATCCGGAGATTGAGTGAAAAACGGGCAGACCTCAACAGATAACTGCATATCGCTGTTACAATAAGCTGGACAAACAGCGGAATCAGCATCCCGGCTCTTTTGGATGGAATGATCTGCGAAAAAACAATCTGTGTGATAAAGGTTGGAAGCATGCCAGCCATCGCCACAAAGATCGATGACAACATATACATGAACAGATCGCTGATCCTGATCCTGCGGATCATAAACAACAGGAATTCCCTGCCGGTGAGCGGCTTTGCCGGAAGGGGACGGTAAAAGCAAAATGCCTCCTTCTCAAAAAGCGCCTGCTCCCTTTTTGTGATCCTGATCTTCTGATTTGTCCGGCTGTCTGTGTAATAATAGCCCCTGAAAGTATCAGGAAAAAGTGCCAGGACACGCTCTGTGTCCTGACCGCGCCGTCTGACCAGAATCGGCGAATCGCCGTCTTTCCACCATGGACCATCCAGCAGGATACTCCTTTTCATGATCCCGGCGGGATGCAGGATCAGGTTGATCAGCTCCGGAAGCGCCTGTGTGGAGGGATGACAGGGTGGAACCTCCAGCTGGAAATACTCTGCGATCAATTCGATCTGCCGCAGATTGTCCTGCTTTTCCTGAATGGATTCTTCCAATCCCATCCTGCGGCTGCTGACAGTGTCTCCAAGCCATCGCTCATTTCTTTTCACACAAAGCTGATCCTGCTCCATCCTCTCTTTCAGCTGTTCTCCGTAATAGCCCATCTCAACATCCCCCTATGCCATCTGGATCAGCTTCTTGTAATAGCCGTCAAGCGCAAGCAGCGTATCATGGGTTCCTCTTTCGACGACCTTTCCCTGATCCATGACAATGATCTCATCGCAGTCCCGGACGGCAGAAAGCCGGTGGGCAACAATGATACAGGTGATCCCGCGTGACTTGACGTATTCGGATATTTCATACTCTGTACGGGCATCCAGTGCGGAGGTCGCCTCATCCATGATCAGGACAGTCGGGTCACTGCATAGCGCACGGGCGATTTCCACCCGCTGCCTCTCACCTCCGGAAAGATTCTTCCCATTCTCCTCCAGCACCATCCGGTATCCTTCTTTTGATGACATAATAGACTCATGAATGCACGCATCCCGCGCTGCAAACTTCATCTCATAATCTGTGATCGTACTGTCCCACATTTTGATATTATTTTCCACCGTATCATGGAACAGGGCAATTTTCTGATTCACCATAGCCAGGGAGCTTTTGAATACCGAACGGGGAATCCGGCGGATCTGTGTTCCATCAAACAGGATCTCCCCGCTCCACGGCTCGGCCAGGCCTGCGATCAATTTTGCAACGGTCGATTTTCCTGAGCCGGAGGCTCCCACCAGTGCCACCCGTTTTCCGGGCGTCAGCTCCAGGCTGAAGTTCTCGATCAAGGGATCCGCATATCTGGAATAACCGAAAGAAACGTCTCTTAGCTCCACCCGCCCGGAAAGCTTTGTTACATTTTCAAAATCGATCCCTTCATAATCCTTCGAGAAATCAACTTCCTGCGGATAGTCCATGACATCCCGTATGCGCTCCAGAGATGCCCCCATCTCCTGCAGGTTTTCTCCGGCATCCAGCAGATCATTGACCGGCGATGCCAATGCCTGCAGAAACTGCAGGAACGCAATCAGAACACCAGCAGAAAACCTTCCATTTATGATCAGCCAGCATCCGGTCACCAGTACCACATAGTCAGAGAACTTCTGTATCAAAGACGGAGCCGTCAGCAGATATCGCGCGGTCTCATCAAACCTGACTTGTGCCTTGACCACAGATGCATGGAACCCGCTCCATCGTTCAAAGTATCCGGCTTCCGAGCCTGTTGCCTTGATGGTCTCGATCATATCGATTCCGGATAAGGTCGCGGAATCCAGATTCGCCTGGTTGCGATACTGTGTCGCTGAGATTTCCCTGCGGATCTTTCCCACATGTCTGGCCACCAGAAGATTCAGAAGGATGGACGCCGCCCCGATTCCAGTCAGGGGCAGGCTGTACTGCACCATGACCGCCAGGTAAAAAACAAGCATCAGAATATTCATGAGCAGCGGTGCCAGCTGTCCGATCAGGGTTTCTGCTATCATGTCATTGGTATTCTGCCGGTTTGCCAGGTCCCCGGTTCTTCGCCTGGCAAAAAAATCAAGCGGAAGCACAAGCAAATGGCGCATATAGGCTGCGTTGGACTGGACGGCCAGCTTGCCGGTCGACCGGATGATCAGCATCCGGTGGATCATCATTGCGGCCAGCTGAAAAAAAATCACTGCCGCAAAGAAGTACAGGATCCCCGGATACCAGGAAGCTCTACGGGTGCTCAGGATATCATCCGTATAAACTCTGGATATCACCGGGGAGATGATGCCTCCTGCAGCTGCAAGGAAACCGGTCAGAAGAACAAAGATCATGGTCTTTCCATCCGATCTCATGACCGACTTCAGGAACGCTGCCGTGCCTTTTCTCTCACCGTCAGCCTTAAATCCTTTTCCGGGCTTGCAGATGATACAGTTTTCCTGATACTTTCTTTCAAATGCATCCGCATCGAGGCGCATCCGTCCTTTTGCCGGATGGATCACATACGCCTTACGGGACCGGAAGCCTTCCAGGACCACAAATTGATTCTTCTCCCATGCCACAATGACAGGAAACGTGACATCTCCCTTCTCCAATTCTCCGGCCAGTAAGTGCTCCTGCCTGCAGTCCAGCCCATAACCTTTGGCCGCCCGGACAATATCCTGCGCCTGAATGCCATCCCGTGAGATACCGCATGCATCACGCACCTGATCCTGGCTTACCGCTTTGCGGTAATGCTCCAGGATCATCGTCAGGCAGGCTGCCCCGCCTTCCATCTCTTCCATCTGCAGGATCAACGGTACATGAGCCATTCTCTTCCACATCTGTCATCTCTCCCATCATGCTGCGAGACATCGAATCATTCATTACAGGCCACACCGCCGGCAGGGATGTGACCTCTTCCTTTCGTCCAGGTTTTCTATCTCATCAAAAAGCGGATCGGGGCAACCTCATCTGTCAGAAACGTCACCTCAGTCAGCGTAAAGGTATAACTCGAAAGATCCTCTTCCGGGCGAATCGCCAGAAGCCAGTTATAGTCCTGGCCTGCACACTTTTCGAGAACCCATTCATTACCGAAAAGAACGCTCTTTGCCTCCTCCCTGGAAATCGGTGCCGGGAACATCGACGCAATCGTTCCTGAAAACGTTTTCTGATCCGGCATCTTCAGACTCACCCTGTTCCCGAATTCCTTGATCGCCTGCGCATTGTAACTGGATGCATCCACAAAGCACAAAACCAGGAGCTTGTCCTCCCCGTCCCATTGCAGTCCCTGCTGCAGTCTTGCCATGTCATACTGATCCGTATCGATCACCACACCGGTCACAGTTTCCGTCACCGGCAAGGTTCCGATACACCCCCACACGATTGTTGAAACAAGCAGGATCATCAACGAAAGGATCACGACGAAAGTCCCTGGGCTGACGACACGGATATACTCGGTCAGTTCCTCCTGCCCGCCTTCTGAACCTTTCCGATTACGAATACGGTCTTCTTCATCCCATTGTTTCTTCCCATACCTCTTTCCCATCCGGCTCCTCCAGGAAATGATGCAGCTATTCTGAACAGCTGCGAAATAATGTCTTTTGACTCGTTGTTTGTGGTATACTGGTAGTAATGATTCTGCAGTCGATCCGCCGCCCGAAAGACGGCACCTTCCCACAGAGAAAAAATGATCAGAAATATTTCTATTCACCATGCAGTTGCATCCCTGCTGGCAGACACGCCATCGCCAGCATGCGAAGAAATCCCTTTGTCAGAGGCAAATGGGCGCGTACTGTCCGCCGGGCTGACAGCCAAAGCTGATCTCCCTCCGTTTCACCGCAGTGCCTATGACGGATTTGCGTTTCGAAGCGATGAGACAGCCGGCGCATCGGACAAATCCCCTTCCGTATTCCGGATCACAGGCACCGTCGCAGCCGGCGATGTCTATCCAAAGACACTGGAAGAAGGCTGCTGCGTCCGCATCATGACCGGCGCGCCGCTTCCCGAAGGGGCGGACTGTGTCCTCAACTTTGAGCGCGTAAGACAGGTCCGCAATGAGGTTTATCTCACCCAGTCTCTTTGCCATGGGCAAAATGTCGACTGGAAGGGAAGCGAAACCAGTGCCGGCACACCTCTCCTCCCAAAGGGAGAATATCTGACGCCGGCACACCTTGGAGTCCTCGCATCGCAAGGATACGACAAGATTTCAGTATGCCGGAAGCCTCGGGCCAGCGTTTTGTCCACCGGCTCAGAACTCCTGTCTCCCGGCCAAAGCCTTTCGCCGGGAAAAATCTATGATTCGAACCTTACTGTATTCCGCGCACTCCTGGAACAGGAGGGCTGCCGCGTCACACAATACCGCCATGTCTCCGATGAAGAAGGGACGATCAGGTCAACGCTCCAGGCGCTCGCACAAGATCTGGATCTGATCATCACTACAGGAGGAGCCTCTGTCGGAGACAAAGACTATATCTCCCGTGTTCTGGAACAGGCTGGTGCCACGATCCTCTTCTCTCATATCCGCATGAAGCCAGGCTCATGCTGCTATGGCGCGAAGCTGGGAAGCTGCATCGTGATCAGTCTCTCCGGCAACCCCGGAGCGGCCCTGACATCCTGGTTTCTCATTGCGCTTCCCGTTGTCAGGAAGCTTGCAGGAAGGCGGAATTTCCATTTACAGGAAATGGTGCTCCCCCTGGCGGATACAGTCTATAAGACCTGCCCTTATCCCCGTATACTGAAGGGGCACCTCGAAACGGAAGGCGGCATGACACGCTTTGTGGCGCACGAGGGCCAGAAGAACAGCATGCAGACGTCCTTTCTTCATATGGATGCACTGGCCGAGCTTCCCCCGACCGATGCTCCGCTGCCGGCCGGAACACAGGTAAGCGTATTCCTGCCTTAGGATCTGGCGCAATCCTGAACATTGCCCCGAAGAAGGTCCATGGCGTGCGGGATCGCATCCAGGAAGACATCCATGCTCTCCATGCATGCCTTCGGGCTGCCGGGCAGATTGATGATCAGCGTCTTGCCCCGGATCACCGACACCGCCCTGGACAGCATGGCATGCTTCGTGATCTTCAAAGACTCCGCGCGGATCGCTTCGGCGATCCCAGGGGCATTACGCTCAGCCACCGCCAAAGTGGCCTCCGGTGCCTGATCACGCATAGAGAACCCGGTTCCGCCTGTTGTCAGGATCAGATCCGGTCTCCTCTGATCGCAAAGACGGATCAGGTGATGCTTGAGCAGTTCGGGGTCGTCACTGATCAGAAACTGCTCAATCACCTCATAGCCATTCTCCCTGAGGCGACTGGCGATGGCAGGGCCGCTCCTGTCTTCCCGCTGCCCCTTCGCCCCTTTATCACTGAGTGTGATCACGGCCGCCTGCCATGGCAGCTTCTCCTTGCGCGGCTCGATAGCCATCCTGTCCCCCGCCTGGATACTGCCGCCTTCCAGCACGCGGGCAAACACCCCTTCCCTGGGCATGATGCAGTCTCCGACCTGATGATAGATCGCACAATGCGTATGGCATTCCTTTCCGATCTGTGTCATCTCCAGCAGCACATCCCCGCACCTGAGCAGTGTTCCCACCTCAAGACTGCGAAAATCGATCCCCTCCACAACCAGGTTTTCACCAAACGCTCCATATGCAACGTTTGCCCCCCTGCCGCGGAATTCCTCGATCCGATCAGCACTGATCAGACTCACCTGCCGATGCCAGCATCCTGCATGGGCATCTCCTTCGATCCCATGGTTTTCAACAAACAACGCCCGCCCCACATTCGTTTTCTGTGTTCCTTTTCGCTTACTCGTACATACGGCAAGTACTTCTCCAGCCATCTCTATCCTCCGATCATATTCATGGGCCGCATTTCATGATCACTGATCGTTTCATAAAATGCGTGCCGCTTTGGCTTGCCTGCGATTGCGCACCGCACCGCATCCAGGATCTCCTTGTCATCTGCTCCCTCACGCAGCATTGCACGCAGGTCAAGCCCCTTCGTATGATTCAGGCACAGCTTCAGCTGTCCGTCTGCAGTCAGGCGCACCCTGTTGCAGGAATCACAGAACTCATGGCTGAGGGCACTGATATAACCGACAGAGCCCTTGAAACATGGATACGTTACATAACGTGCAGGCCCATGTCCATATATCCGGGTATCTATGGAAGGCTCTCCAAAAGCCTTCTTCAGCATCTGTTCCACCTCTGTGTTCGGAATCCCTTCCGTCTGCGCTCCATACCCCACCGGCATCAGTTCAATGAACCGGACACAAAGCGGCTTCTCCATCGCAAGCGCTGCGATGCCAGCCAGCTCATTCTCATTCATCCCTCTGACCGGAACCGTATTCACCTTGACATTCAGCCCCTCCTCCAGTGCCTGCTCCAGCGTACTCAGAACCAGACTGACATCTCCGCCCCTGGTCAGACGGGAATAGACAGCAGGGTTCAGGGCATCTATGCTGATATTCAGAGAAGAAATTCCTGCAAGCTTTGCCTGATGGATCCTGTCCTTCAGCAAAATACCGTTGCTGGTCATAGAGATACTCTCGACTCCGGGAACTGCATGAAGACGCGCAGCAAGCTCCAGGCACCCTCTGCGGACCATCGGTTCTCCGCCCGTCAGCCGGACATGCTTTATGCCCAGGCCGGTTAAGATCCGTACGATGCGCTCAATCTCCTCTAAGCGCAGGATCTGTGCATTCCTTTCTCCCTGTCCGGAGATGTCAGGGAGAAACCCGCCTTCGGCGGGCTCGCGCCTTTGGAACCGGGCGGTGTCCGGTTCGTCCTGGCCTGGTGCGAAGACGAACCTGTGCCCCACTCCACAGGCCCCATCATCCGGCATGCAATAAATACATCTCAGATTGCATCGGTCTGTGATGGAGATGCGCACATAATCAATGCAGCGCCCACTCTGATCTGTCATATCTCTTGTCCTATCATATGATTGATACCGGGTCAAAAGTACATTTTGCCCCAACTGCCATGTGCGAATCGCTCCGTTGCGTTAGTTACAAGTCACGCCCCTGCCAGCGTTACTGTTCACTGCCCGGCTGGGCAGGCTATGGATTGCACGAGGAGGG
>CAMJIC010000070.1 GCA_946405675.1 uncultured Clostridia bacterium | reverse complement strand
CCACCTTCTCCCCGCTGCCTGTCTCCTGCATATCCAGGATATTGTTGATCAGCCCCGCCAGGTGCCTGGCACTGTGCCCGATCTTTTCCAGCTGGTCCCGCGTCTGATCCGGCAGATCCGGATTCTTCAGCGCAAGGAGATCCATGCCCAGGATCACATTCATGGGAGTGCGCATCTCATGGCTGATGGCCGCCAGGAAGCTCGATTTCGCGCGGCTGCTCTCCTCCGCCGCCATCAATTCGGCTTCCAGATGCTCGCTTTCGATCACCTTCTGGATAATGCGGTTCAGCAGACGGTACATGACAAATACGAAAATGCTGCCGCCAAGCAGGACGCCTGCCATCATCAGGTCAGGCTTACCGAAAAAACCGATCACAAGATAACCGGCCAGGAAAAAGATCAGCAAAACGATCGGAAGATAAAGGATATAATTCTTGCCATCCCACGTTTTCTTCCCTCGGATATACCGTTCAAAGTGGATGAAGCCATAGATGTTGTAAACCATCAGCGCGCTTCCCGCATATATCATGAGGTCGATCACCCATTGGATCACAGGAAATTCCTCCAAGTCTTTTACGTCATCACAGAACCCGCTGATATCAAAAAAAGCCCTCCTCTGCCTGTCAGATTGAGGATCCGAGTAATCAATGCCCTCCCCTGAATGAACTCGGGGATGCAGCTACTGCAAGAATCCCATCCGGGCAAAAGAAAGACTGCGGATGAAATCTTCTGTCTTAATGTAGCACAGAATATGGTCTCCTGCAAGATATTCCAGACATTATCCCAAACTGTTTCATTAAAGTAGTTACAAGTCCCCCCCGGCCGGCAAAGCTGCCAGCGGGGAATGCCTCTCCCTTGCCAAAAATCCGGTTTGCCGTGCCAACTCCGGCTAACAGCCGGGTATGGCTTGTGCAAAGTACGGTCGGGCTCAATCATGGTAATGTTTTTTCCGTTTATACCATGAAAGCATCCCGATCACAAAAAGAAGGGAGATGTCGCTCCTCCCCTCTCTATCCTCTCGTCCCGCGTCTTCTGCCAATTCTAATAGACAGAATCTTCAGAAACAGATTTCTGTTTTTGCAGACCACAAGGCAAAGCCTCTCCCGTGTCCGTGACATGCCTTCATACAAAAGATGCAAGGCATCTTCCTCATTTTCCCGAACCCGGAGGCGCATCGTATCATCATAATAATAGGTCTCATCCAGATGCATGATCACCCTGTTGTATTCTCTTGCAATCAGATCATTTTCACTCCCGCCCCGGCTCCCGGCACTGACCAGGATATATCCCTGCTCCGTATAGGAACGCTCAATAATCTTTCTCTCCCTCCTGTTTTCCGCGTACAGCACATCGATACAGCTGTAGTCCATACCAGACGCAGGTTCTGTCAGATGGAGCAACGACCTGAGAAATGCATATACCGGACGGTTCGTCCTGATATTCCCTGTAAATGAGAGAGATAAAACACTGTTTCTCTCTATCAGCTCCGCCGTCTCGGTCAGCTTCGCATTTCCTTCCCCATCCTCATTATCGATCAGCAGCCGGCGCGGATCATAAGTCATCACCAGAGGAATGCCATTTTTCCTGGTGAAGGAAATGATCTTCTCCAGATCCGCTTTCGCAAGATGATCCGCCTCATCAATCATCACATAGCCATAACCTTCCGGCAGTCGATCATTCACCGCTTTTTTCCCGCCGATGAAGTGAACCCTCTCCAATGCCCTGTTCAATTCCATATGTCCCTTTCTGAGTGTTCCGGAATGAATGAAGAGTACAGGTTCCTCCTCTGACAGCGCTGCAGCCAGATTCATCAGCAGGAGCGTCTTCCCGCATCCGGCAATTCCGGAGATTGAAATCACAGGGACATTTTCTTCAGAGGAGGATTGCTCCTGCAAAAAACCAAGGATCTTCTTGCGAAAGTCAAACTGCTGGTTCGTCAAAAAATACTTTCCCTTCAGAAACTTATCCGGTTCGGCAATCGGACAGATCAGATATTCCGCAGCCCGAAAACAGTTCTCAATTCCTTCGGGAAGATATTCCCTCAGAATATCCAGCGCAAGCACACCGGCAAGCCGCTCCATGCCGCACGGTTCAAATGCGCCGCTGTCATCCAGGGTATACAGCTCCCCAGTCTCCATCACGTAGGTGAATGAATAAATCTCAGACGCAATATGGGACAGGTAATACCGGTTCTGATCAAGCTGCTTCCGGATGCGATCCTCCTCAACCTTTACGCTTTTCAGTTCAATATTCAGAACGCATCCGCTGTCCGATGAGAACTTCAGAAGGTCGAATTCCTTCCCGATGTGCTCGATCGTATAAGAGAAATAAAACCCGTCCAGAAAGGTGATCCAGTCATCCCTGCCCTCACATCTTCCCTGCGCCAGCAGCGCAGCCATTTGATCCGTAAAAGACCATAAGGTTGCAGCCTCATGGGCGCTGACCTCTTTTGCGTCCCCTCTTCCGGAAAGTGCCTCCAGAAGAAGCGACATTCCCCTGTGATCATGTATCCTTGTGAGATAATAAATATTGATTGCTCTCATACTGTTATGCTTCTTTCATTGATTCCCGCGGAAATCATCCCTGGACTGCTTCCTGCATCCCATTGTAATCATTCCGGACGGCATTTCGCAAGCCCTCCTCTGTCGGCATGTGGGTGTGCCGGTCTACGCTTCGCTCCGGGTCTCGCCTGCCGGCTCGGTCGGTGCTAAACACATGTCACTGGCACGCAGCGCCCTCCTTCATCCAAAACCTGCTTCGCAGGGGCGTGACTTGTAACCTTGCTTCCTGTTTTTAACAGAAACAAAAATTCACATTCCCTGTCAATTCAGGTATGATATAAACATCCATACATGCTAATCAGTGTTTGCACAGAAAGGAGACTTTGTCATGAAAACACCAGGACGCCGCTTATTACAGATGTTGCTGCTGTGTTCCCTGCTCCTGGCTTTTGGCCTCACCGCTTCCGCCGACCTGACCAGGGAGCAGGCTCTGAATGTCGCCAGGAAACAGGTGCCTTCCTCCTATCGGCTGACCAGAGCGGACCATGAAGCGGAGGACATGGAGTGGGAGTTTGACTTCCTCTCCAAAAATTCCCGGATCCAATTCGAAGTCACCGTAAACGAACATACCAGCAAGGTCATAGAGGTGGAACGGACCAATCTCTTTGACCTCGGCGGCAGGAGCGTTGACATCACTCCTGCAAAAGCCAAAAAGGCGGTCAAAGCAAAGTTCAAAAAAGCCCGCATCACAGCCGTCAGGATCGATACCGATACAGAACCCGACGGCAAGCGCTATGTCTATGAAGTCAAATTCCGGATCGGCTCCACCCGTGGGGAGGCGGATGTCAATGCACAGACAGGAAAGCTCATCAAATGGACACTGGACTTTTAAGTTACGTCAGGAAAACAGGCTGCCAGATCCGGCAGCCTGTTTTCTTATAAGAGGATAACTATTAAGAGGATAACTATTAAGAGCAGATCCTGAACATTTCATATGAGGTTCATACTGCCGGTTCTGTAGCCGTCCAGATCCAGCGATACATAAGAGAATCCAAGGGCATGCAGTTGACATGCCACTCTTTTACGCACCTTTGGCTGCAGCATAAGGTCAAGCTGCTGCTCCGGCACCTCGATCCTCGCCATCCGCCCATGGATCCGCACGCGGAACTGCCCAAACCCCAATTCCAGAAGCAGGCTCTCTGCGGCATCCACCATATGCAGCTTTTCCTCCGTGATCGTCTCCCCGTACACAAACCGGGAAGCTAGGCATGCAAAGGAAGGCTTGTCCCAGGTCAATAGTCCCATCCTGCGGGAAAGCTCCCGGATCTCTCCCTTTGTCAGCCCCGCATCCCTGAGCGGGCTCAAGATTCCAAGCTCTTCGATCGCCCGCAACCCCGGCCGGTAATCCCCCAGGTCATCCAGGTTGGAGCCCTCCGCAACTGTATCGATCCCGCGCTCTTGTGCCATCTTCTGCAGCCTTCCGAATAAAGCACGCTTACACAGATAGCACCGGTTCTTCGGATTCTCCGCAACCCCTTCCTCACGGAGCGGCGCGAAGTCCACGATCACCTGATCGATCCCCTGCTCCCTGACAAAATCGGCCGCCTCATCTTTCTCCCGCCGGGGAAAGAACACGGAAACCGCAGTAAAGGCAGTCACCTGGTCTCCCAGCGCCTGTTTCGCCGCATACAGCAGAAATGTAGAGTCCACACCCCCAGAGAAAGCCACCGCGATTCTCTTCCTTTCCCGCAGGATCGCCAGAAGCCTTTCATACTTCGCCATTATATCCATCCGGAATCATCCCCCTCTCGCTCCATCTCCTGTCTTTTCAAGTATAGCATATGATCCTCATAGCCGGTGGTACACAAAAGCCGTCTTCCGCCGAAGGCTCTGCCTGTGGGGGGCATCCTCACAGGCAGAGCCTTCGGCGGCGGGCGGCTTGATGCTGGCGGTTTATTGTTTATTCATAATCGAAGGTCTTCAGGAATGCCCGGGCGCGCTCTGTCCCGGGCATGGCAAAGAAATCCCTGGGCGCACTGCTTTCCTCCACGATCCTGCCTTCATCCAGGAAAATCACCCTGTCCGCCACCGCCTTCGCGAATCCCATCTCATGCGTTACGATCAGCATCGTGCTGCCCGACCTCGCCAGAGAGACAACCACCTCCAGCACCTCATGCACCATCTCCGGATCCAGGGCCGCCGTGATCTCGTCCAGCAGGAGGATATCCGGATGCATGCACAGTGCCCGCACGATCGCAACCCTCTGCTTCTGCCCGCCGGACAGCTGTCTCGGATAATCATTTCCCCTGTCCGCAAGATTGACCCGCTCCAACAGCTCCAGCGCCTCCCGTTCAGCCTCAGCCTTTTTTCTTTTCTGAACCTTCTCCGGTGCCAAGGTCACATTCTGCAGGATCGTCTTGTGGGGAAACAGGTCATAGCTTTGAAACACCATCCCGATCTTCTGGCGCATCCGGCTGATGGCCTTTGAAGAGGGGTCCACCGGTTCGTCATCCAGAAGAATCTTCCCGCCCTGAATGTCCTCCAGGGCATTGACGCAGCGCAAAAGCGTACTCTTCCCGCATCCGGACGGGCCGATCACGACAATGACCTCACCCTTCCTGACTGTCAGGCTGATATCCTCCAGGATCACATTTCCCTCAAACTCCTTGTGAAGATGCTCGATCCGCAAAACCTCATTTCCCATGAATCATGCCCACCTTTTCTCAAGATACACTGCCAGCCGGCTGACAGGCCAGCAGATTAGGAAATACATCAGAAGCACCACGGCAAACACGCCGAATGCCGCATTCGGAGAAGCTTTCCGGTTGGCCTCAATGATCTGCTGCCCGACCTTCAGGACCTCCACGATCCCGATCATCATCACCAGGCTCGTCGTCTTGATCATCCGCGTGATCAGGTTGATCGACAGCGGGATCAGGCGGCGGATCGTCTGCGGAAGGATCACATAACGAAAGGATGTCATCTGATCCATGCCAAGTGCCGCGGCGCTCTCATACTGGATTTTGGGAATGCTGATCAACGCGCCCCGCACCAGGTCTCCCATCTCCGCACACCCCCAGAACACGAATACAATGATGGCAGAGGCTTCCGCCGACAGATCCCAGCCGAACACCCTGGTCGTCCCGAAATACACAATGAACAGAAGAACCATCTGGGGCATGATCCGCACGATCTCCAGATAGATCCTGAATATCACCCGGATCCCCTTCTTCTTTGATGTCATCAGGATCCCTGCCGGGATCCCCAATGCGATGCTGATCGCCACAGATACCAGGCTGATGCGCACCGCCACCCACAGGCCGCCGAGCAGCCGAAGGAAATTACTGCCCTTGAATAATACATCCAGTCCAAGGTTTGTCATGGCTGTCCCCCTGCTTCATAACCGCTCACCAAAGTGACTCTCTCCGGGTTATTTTCCATATTCTGCATAGCGCAGCCTCCTTTCCAGGTATGACCCGAGCAAGGAGACCGGAAGCAGCATGATCAGGTAGAACACCACAAGCAACGTGAGGCATTCCAGCGTTTTGGCATACATTCCGATCAGGTCCTTTGCGGTAAACATCAGGTCCATCAGGCTGATCACGGAGAAGACGCTGGTCTCCTTCAGGAGGAAAATGACATTGGCCACGATCCCTGTCACGCTTGCGGTAAATGCCTGAGGGAGGATCACATGCCAGAATGCCTGGAGCGGAGTCATCCCCAGGCTCAGGGCACTCTCTTCCTGAATCGGGGCAACGCTCTCAAGCCCGCTGCGGAAGGTCTCCGCCATATATGCGCCGCCCAGAAGCCCAAGCCCCAGGCTTCCGCAGACTTCCGGTGTCATCCGGATCCCGATCTTCGGGAGCGCAAAATACAGAAAAAACAGCTGCACCAGCAACGGTGTATTCCGAAAGAATTCGATATACACAGTCACAACATGACGCAGGACAGGCACCCTCCTGTGCCGGATCAGCGCGCAGGCCAGCCCGAACAGAAACGCCAGAAAAACACCCTGCCACCCGATTCTCAAGGTGAGCAGGAGTGCTTCCCGGTAAAGTGGTAAATATTGCAGTATGACTTCCTTTTCCATCTGTTCCTCTTCCCAACCGGACATGGCACAATACATGGCACATGTCCGGCGAGACCTGATTCCCGATGTTCCCTTACGATACGATTGATTCTTAACTATGTGATTGATTTCAAACTCTTACTCTGTCTCCGTCTCCGCAGCCGCTCCCACAGCTCCGCCTTCGACCACGAGCGTATCTTCATAATCCGCCCCGTATGTGTCCAGCAGGGTCGCTTCATAGTCTGCATGGAAGAACTGCTCCTCACCCAGCGCGACGATCTCCTCATTCAGCCAGTCAAGCAAGGTTTCATTTCCCTTCGTCACTGCCGGCGCGATCGTATCCGCGCTTCCAAGGGAGGGAATACCGACGGTGAAGCCTTCATTCTCAATCGCAAATGCTATGACCTCCGTGTTGTCATTTGCCCAGGCAGCCGCATTGCCATTCTCAAGCGCCGTCTTGGCCTCCGCGTAGGCATCGTACTTCTGAAGCCGGATCTCGGGGTAATTCTTCACCAGATAGGTCTCTGCTGTTGTCCCGGAGATCACGATCACCTGGTCATCCTCGCCAAGGTCATCCAGGCTCTCCACAACCGCGTCATCCGGCGAGACCACGCCAAGTGCCACATTCATGTACGGCAGAGCAAAATCAACCTCCTCCGCCCTTTCCTCCGTCACCGTAAAGTTTGCCAGAATGATATCCACCTTCCCTGTCTGGAGGTATTCGATCCTGCTCGCGGCCTCGGTGGACACATAATTGATCTCCACGCCCAGGTCTTTCCCCAGACGCTCGGCCAGGTACACATCATAGCCCTGGTACTCCCCGTTCTCATCCACATAGCCGAAAGGGCTCTTGTCCGAGAATACGCCTATATTGATCGTTCCGCTCTCCTTGATCTCATCCAGCGTGCGGAATGGCTCGTCTGCAAATGCGCTCCCCGCGCCCAAAAATGTTGTCCCGAATGCCGCTGCGGCCAATACCGCGATCACCTGCTTCTTTTTCATAATCTGCCTTCTCCTTCCATTCAGAATGTTCAGCCTGAAATCTTCCTGTCCACAGCCTTCTTCCGATCAGACCAGCCGTGAACAGGCACCCTGAGGTCACACCTTCGCCGCCGCGGCAAAGCCCTGTTCCAAGTCCCAGATGATATCGTCAATATGCTCCGTGCCGATGGACAGACGGATCGTATTCTGATAGATCCCGGCAGCCTCAAGCTGCTCCGGGGACATCTCCGCATGAGTGGTATCATAGGGATGGATCACCAGACTCTTGACATCCGCCACATTCGCGAGCAGGGAAAAGATCTTCAGGCCATCGATGAACGCATAGGCTTCCTCCTTCCCGCCCTTGATGCGGAAGGTGAAAATGGATGCGCCGCCGTTCGGGAAGTATTTCTCGTACAGCGCATGGTCAGGATGGCCAGGGAGGGAGGGATGACTGATCTCTTCCACCTGCGGATGCGACGCCAGAAACGCAACGACTGCCCTGGTATTCTCAGCATGCCGCTCCAACCGAAGGGACAGCGTCTCAAGCCCCTGGAGAAGCAAAAACGCATTGAACGGGGAGATTGCCGCTCCCATGTCACGCAGCAGGATCGCCCGGATATAAGTCACATAGGCCGCGGGGCCTGCCGCATCCACAAAGGAGACGCCATGATAGCTGGCATTTGGCTCCGTAAACTGCGGGAACTTTCCGGATTTCCTCCAGTCAAACCTTCCGCTGTCCACGATCAGCCCGCCCAGCGTGGTTCCGTGGCCGCCGATGAATTTCGTCGCAGAATGAACGACAATGTCTGCGCCGTATTCGATCGGCCGGATCGCAAATGGGGTGCCAAAGGTATTGTCAATGATCAGAGGGATGTCATGGCTGTGGGCGATCTTCGCGATGGCCTCAATGTCCGGGATATCCGAATTCGGGTTGCCCAGCGTTTCAATGAAGATCGCCTTTGTCTTCTCTTCCACCGCCTGCTCAACTGCCGTAAGGTCATGAATATCCACAAAGCTCGTCCGGATCCCGTATCCGGGAAGCGTCTGGTCGAGCAGGTTATAGCTCCCGCCGTAGATCGTATTCTGCGCCACGATATGCTCCCCCGCGCCCGCAAGGGCCAGGATGGAATATGTGATCGCCGCTGCCCCGGCTGCCACCGCCAGCGCGCCGACACCGCCCTCAAGCGCCGCAATGCGCGCCTCCAGGACACCCTGCGTCGAATTGGTCAGCCGGCCATAAATATTGCCCGCATCCTTCAGCGCAAAGCGGTCTGCCGCATGCTGCGCACTGTGGAACACATAAGAGGTCGTCTGATAAATCGGAACCGCCCGCGCGTCCGTCGCCGGATCCGCCTGTTCCTGCCCCACATGAAGCTGAAGGGTCTCAAACTTAAACTGATGCTCACCCATAACCATTCTCCTTCCCTGACCGTAACTGTTCAGAACCTGTTCTGAAAAGTTACACATTGAGCGATGTTCGCATCCTGAATCGCCCGATGCCACTTCATTTACACTTTCATACGCCCTCAGCAGCAAGTGCTTCGGGCTGTCCTGAACAGTTACTTTACGCTTTCATAAGCCCTCAGCAGCAAGTGCTTCGGCCGTACTGAACAACTGGCGTGAATTCACTTTCCTACCTGTCTGGTAGGAATATACGCCACAATCCATTCAGTGTCAATTCCGCGTTTTCTATGGCCAGTTCAAGCTTTTTCCTATACCAGATGAGCCATTTTGCCTCGTCCGTTACAAGGCGTACCCACAGGCCGGCCCGCTGACCTGCCCGGCTGGCCTGTGGGTGCGCTCGCTGACCTGTGGGTACGCCCGCCGGCCTATGGGTGCGCTCGCTGACCTGTGGGTACGCCCGCCGGCCTGTGGGTGCGCCCGCCGGGCAGGGGTATGGCTTGCTGCCTGGCCTCAGACAGATCCCACGCAAAAAGCCGCCGGCCGCAGGCGTACCATACGCCTGCGGCCGGCGGCCTTATTCACAGTCTGCGCCATCCCACCGTTCACAGAAGCCTGCATTGTCTGTCACGCCCCGGCCAGCGGGGCAGCCAGCGGGTGGTGGTGTGGCTTACAGTGTTCTTCCATCCATTTCAATCTGCGCCTCTTCCCTTCAGGAAGGGCCTCGCCACATGTACATTGAACCACTCAATCAACGGACCCATGAAGAAAGCAGTGATGATTGTCCCGATCCCGACGGACGCGCCGACCTGCCGGAAGGTATAGCCGGCGATCAGACACAGGCACACACCCAGGATGACGCACACAAAGTCACTGATGATCCGGCAGTACTGGAAGGCGACCCTGCTCTGCTTCTGGGAAATGATCAGTGACACCGCATCATAGGTAGACACGCCAAGATCCGCCGTAAAGTAAAACGCGGTCGCCAGGCACATCAATATCACCGCTGCCAGAAGAAGGATCAGGCGCGCCGCCAGGTTCATTTCGGGAAAAGCCTTCAGCAGAAGCTTCTGCACGAATTCCGCAATATATCCGAAAAACACCAGGTTGATCACAGTCGCAAGCCCGATCTTCCTGCGGTCAAACACCAGGGCGAACAGCAGAAGCAACGCATTCGCGATCAGGTACAGCGTTCCGAAGCGGATCGGAATGACCGCATTCAGCCCGCTCATCAAAGACTGGAACGGATCCACGCCAAGCTCCGCCCGCTTAAACATCCCCACACTGATCCCGCAGATCAATACGCCGATCGCGCTCATCAGGATCCGCTTCACCAGCTGGTCTTTTCCTCTTTCCATTTCTTTCATTCCATCTCTTTCATTTTCCTTATTCTTTACCTCCTGCTCTGGTCAAATGGCTGTCCGCTTGCCTGCGGAGGATGGTTCCTCTTTGAGAAGAACACAAGCAGCAGCATGGTCAGAATATACGGAAGCATGTTGAACAGATCCGTATAATTACCCGGCAGCTTCATTGCAATGCAAAGCTGCTGCCCGCCTGCCTTCGCAAAGCCGAAGACCAGGCACACAAGAACCGTTGCGGAGATATTCCAGTTTCCGAAGATCATGGCAGCGATCGCCAGATACCCGTATCCCATGTATATGCTCGGGGAGAAGTTCGCCATGATGGAATATGCGAAGCAAATTCCTCCGATTCCGGACAGGGCTCCGGAAATGATCACCGCGATCCACCTGGTTCTGTAAACATTTCCGCCTGCCGCATCCAACGCCTGGGGATTTTCTCCGCATGCCCTCAGCCGCATGCCGTAGCGGGTCTTGTACATCAGATACCAGAAGAAAATGACCAGGCCGATGATGATCCACTCAAAGGGGTACATCTTCTGGAACAGGCCGCCGATCACCGGGATCCTGGAAAGCAGCGGAATCGAATAGCGGTTGGATACCCCCAGGATAAACTTATTGGAGGCGGTTCCCGAAAAGGCACTGTTCGCCGCGCTGGTGAAGAAGGTCGTCAGCGCAACCG
>CAMJIC010000069.1 GCA_946405675.1 uncultured Clostridia bacterium | reverse complement strand
GTCAGCGTTGTCCAGATCCAGGGTGTCGATGATGTACTGTCCCTGAACGGTACCGACCATGTAGTTATCGAAGGTCGCATAGTAGGAAACGCCGTCGTTATCCATCAGCAGACGGTCATAAGCGATGACCGGAATCTCGTTCTCTTTCGCCATGTCAAGCGCCTCGCCGAGGGAGGAGCCTTCGATTGCCGCGATAACAAGGACTTCCGCTCCGGAGGAGATCATGTTCTCAACCTGGGAAAGCTGGGTCTGCGGATCGTTGGAAGCATACTGAAGGTCTACCGTGTAGCCGGCATCCTCAAGCATCTTCTGCATGTTCTCGCCGTCCTGATTCCATCTCTGCAGATCCTTGGTCGGCATGGAAACGCCAATCTTCTGACCATCGCCCGGAAGGATGTCGCCTGCTGCTTCCGTCTCATCTGCGAATGCTGCCGGAGCCATCATGCTGGCTGCCATTGCGGTTGACAATGCAATTGCTAAAAACTTCTTCATGCTGAAAACCTCCATTTTCATAATATGTTGATTCTACACCTGGGACTTTCCTTGTCCCTGTTACTGAAGATACTATATCACAGTCATTTTCACCAAGGAATGGAATGTTTTGACTTCTTTTAGCCTATTTTTGACGATTCGCATGGAATCCCGCGTTTCGTTTAGCATAATTTTGCACAACCCGATACTTCCGGCAAAAGAATCCTATTGACAAAAAAACTCCGCCCGGTTTCCTCCGGACGGAGCTTTCTGAATCATATGAATGGTCTGCGCTTTACTTCACGCTGAACTTATAGCAGGTGACTGACGTAAACTCCTCTCCTGCTTTCAGGATGGGCTTTGCGAAGCCTTCCTGATTGATGGAGTTCGGATAATACTGGGTTTCCAGGCAGAAGCCGTTACGGTAATCATAGGCAGCGCCGCCTTTTCCGGTATGCGGGGTAATGAAGTTCCCGACATACAGCTGGACACCCGGCAGATCGGAATAGCACTCCATGCAGATGCCTGTCTTCGGCTGATATGCCTCAGCGAATTTCACCACCGTGCCCTTCTCCTTCGCGATCACAAAGTTGTGGTCATAACCGCCCACAAACTTCAGCTGCTCATCATCAGCACCGATGTCCCGGCCGATGGTCTTTGCAACGGTGAAATCAAACGGCGTCCCTTCCACCGGACGGATCTCTCCGGTGGGGATCGACTGGCTGTCGATGACCGGCGTGTATGCCTTGCAATTCAGGCAAAGCTGCGTATCCGTTATGCTGCCGCTGTCATGGCCGCCCAGGTTGAAATAGGTGTGGTTGGTCATATTGCAGACGGTATCCTGATCGCTCTTCGCCCTGTAGGTCAGCTTCAGCGTGTTGTCATCCGTCAGGGTATAGGTCACCTGGGCCGTAAAGCTGCCCGGGTATCCCTGCTGAAGATCCCCGTCCTTGATCTCAAAGGTGACGGAGTCCTCGGAACAGGCTGTCACTTCCGCCTTGCGCAGATGGAAATAATCCATCCCGCTGTGGAGATTGTTCTCGTTGTCATTGACCGCCAGCTGATAAGTTTTCCCGTTCAGTTCAAACTTCGCCTTGTCAATGCGGTTTCCGCTCCG
The DNA here is from genome assembly GCA_946405675.1 of uncultured Clostridia bacterium. Classification (GTDB taxonomy): domain Bacteria; phylum Bacillota; class Clostridia; order Lachnospirales; family Lachnospiraceae; genus Porcincola. Next base: position 9,410 of record CAMJIC010000069.1, on the reverse strand, counting down.
CCCTACCCAGGCGCCGAAGAAGAAGCCGTTCTTTTTATATTCCTCCGGCGTATCATATCCGAGTACAACGTCGCGCATATTCTCATTCTTATCCTGGAAAAGAAGGGAAACCAGAGTTCCGCCCAGATCCGTCACCCTGGCCTGCATGCCATTTTCGTTGGTAATGGTATACAGCGTATATTCCCCTCCAAACGCTTCTTTTGTGACTGACATATCTTTTCCTCGCTTTATGGTAACTCGCTTTATGGTAATTGTTCAGAACCCGTTCTGAACAGTTACGCATCGGGCGATGCTTCGCATCCTGAATCGCCCGGTGCCACTTCATTTACACTTTCATACACCCTCAGCAGCAAGTGCTTCGGGCTGCCTGGAATAGTTACCGCTTTTTCACTATCCTGCTCTCCCGGATCTGCAGATCCTCTCAGAAATAACCGCCCGTCCTGAGCAGTTATTTCTGAGCATTTTAATATCTGAGCAATTATCTCTAAGCAGTTCCGCTTATCTGAGCAGTACCGCTAATCTAAACAGTCCGGCTTATCTGAACGGATTCTCGCTCTTGTACGGAAGGGAAGCCGGCTGGTTCCATCCGATCTCATCCTGCGCGACGCCAATGTACTTGAACACCTCGAACAGTGCCTTTCCGAAATGGCCGAACGCAACCGCGCCATGGTGCGGATATCCCTTCTCGATCAGCACGTGGCGATAGAAGCGTCCCATCTCCTTGATCGCGAACACACCGATGCCGCCAAAGGACTTCGTCGCAACCGGAAGGATCTCGCCTTCCGCCACATATGCGCGGAGGATATTGTCGGAAGTGCTCTGCAGGCGGAAGAAGGTGATGTCGCCGGGGGCGATGTCGCCTTCGAGGGTTCCGTTGGTCACCTCGACCGGAAGGTTCCTTGCCATGATCTTCTGATACTTCATCTCGCAGGAAACCAGTCTGCTGGAGCAGGTATTGCCGCAATGGAAGCCCATGAACGTATCCGTATGGGTATATCCGAAGTAAGGCCGGATGGATTCCATGTACATGTCATCCGGGACGGAGTTATTGATATCCAGGAGAGTGACGGACTCTCCGGTAATGCAGGTGCCGATGAACTCGGACAGCGCGCCGTAAACATCAACCTCACAGGATACCGGGATGCCGCGGCCGGTCAGACGGCTGTTGACATAGCACGGGACAAACTTGAACTGGGTCTGGAACGCAGGCCAGCACTTGCCGGCGATGCAGACATACTCCCTGTAGCCCTTGTGCTTCTCGATCCAGTCAAGGAGCGTAAGCTCATACTGCGCAAGCTTCTCCAGAACCTCCGGCTTCTTGTTGCCCTTGCCAAGCTCCTTCTCCATGTCCGCGATCACTTCCGGGATCCTCGCGTCGCCCGCATGATTGTTGAACGACTCGAACAGGTCAAGCTCGGAGTTCTCTTCGATCTCCACGCCAAGGTTGTACAGCTGCTGGATCGGCGCGTTGCAGGCAAGGAAGTTGTTCGGCCTCGGGCCGAAGGTGATCAGCTTCAGCTTGGACAGACCGATCACCGCACGCGCGATGGGAAGGAACTCATGAATCATATCCGCGCACTCTTTCGCGGTTCCCACCGGATACTCCGGAATGTATGCGCGCACTTGGCGCAGTCTCAGGTTGTAGCTGGCATTCAGCATGCCGCAGTACGCATCTCCTCTTCCGTCGGAAAGGTCGCCCTGGCTCTCCTCCGCCGCCGCGACGAACATCTTCGGACCTTCAAAATGCTTCGCAAGCAGGGTCTCGGAGATCTCCGGCCCGAAGTTGCCAAGATAGACAACAAGCGCGTTGCATCCGGCCTTCTTCACATCCTCAAGCGCCTCGACCATCTGGATCTCGCTCTCGATGATACATACCGGACATTCATAGATATCCTCCGCGCCATACTTCGCGGTATAAGCCTCAACGAGCGCCTTTCTGCGGTTGATCGCCAGAGAAGCCGGGAAGCAGTCGCGGCTGACGGCTACGATACCGACCTTTGCCTTTGGAATGTTAGTGAACATGTCGAATTCCTCCTCTTTTCACTGAATCACAATACCTATACATCTGCTGCATCTATCTCATGATGGAAGACGGCTCCGGCCTTCCCCCAACCCGGGCAAAACGCATCCCCGGATCCATGCAGGCATGTTCAAAAATGCCGCCGGCCGGAAAGCCGCTTCCTCATAATGATCCTTCATCACAATGTTCCTTCATTACTGGATCTGCGGAAATACCTGCTTCAGCGCGGGGTAGATCTTCCTGAACTGCTGATAGCGCCTCTCATACTTTGCGCTCAGCACTGGATCCGGATCCACACAGCCTGTGATCTTCACAATCCTCTCGCACGCAGCCCTGACATCCGGATATTCGCCGCACGCAACCGCGGCCAGCATGGCTCCGCCCATCGACGGCCCCTCCTCACTGGCCGGAAACTCCAGACGGATTCCCAGGATATTCGCCGCCATCTTCCTCCACAGAGGGCTCTTCGCGCCGCCTCCGACGATCGTGCTCCTGGTCACATGGATCCCAAGGCTCTTCGCCACCTCAAGGGAATCCCTCAGGCCGAAGATCACGCCTTCGAGCACCGCCTGCGTCATGTCGCTCCGGGTCGTATCCATCGTCATGCCGACAAAGGTTCCCCGGGCCAGCGGATCATTCAGGGGACTTCTCTCTCCCATCAGGTACGGCAGGTAGAACACATGGTTCTCCCCAAGCTTCTCATCCGTGATCTGCGCCTGCTCCGCCGCGTAATCCTTCGTATGCAGAATCTCTTCATTCCACCACTTGTTACAGCTTGCCGCAGAAAGCATGCATCCCATCAGGTGGAAATGGCCGTCCGAATGCGCGAAACTGTGCAGTGCAGTATGCCCGTTGGTCGGCACAAAATGATCTGAGGAGATAAACAACGTGCCGGAGGTTCCCAGGGAAATATTGCACTTCCCTTCACCTACGGTTCCTGTTCCAACCGCGGATGCCGCATTGTCTCCTCCGCCCGCAGCAACCACGACATTCTCCGACAGGCCAAGCTCGGCGGCGATCTCCTGCTTCAGGGTACCGATCTTCTCATAGCTTTCAAAGAGCTGCGGAAGCATCTTCACTGAGATCCCGCAGATCGCGCACATCTCCTCCGACCAGCGCTTATTGGCGACATCAAGCAGAAGCATCCCCGAAGCATCCGAATAATCCGTCGCAAACGTCCCTGTCAGCCGATACGCAAGATAATCCTTCGGCAGCATGATCTTCTCGATCCTTGCGAAATTCTCCGGCTCATTCTCCTTCACCCAGAGGATCTTCGGCGCAGTAAAACCGGCATACGCAATGTTCGCCGTATACTTCTCCAGCATGTCCTTCCCGACATTCTCATTCAGGAAATCCGTCTGAGCCATGGTTCTTCCGTCATTCCACAGGATCGCAGGCCGGATCACCTGATCCTTCTGATCCAGGATTACAAGCCCGTGCATCTGTCCGCCGAATGAAATGCCCGCAACCTGGCTCTTATCCTGCCCGTCCAGAAGTTCCTTCAGCCCCGCGACCGACTGCTCATACCAGTCCTCCGGGTTCTGCTCGGACCAGCCCGGATGCGGGAAGGAAAGACCATATTCCTTCGACACGATCTTCACGATCTTTCCGCCGGATTCCATCAGCAGAAGCTTTACCGCACTCGTTCCGAGATCCACTCCGATATAAAGCATCTCTCTTCCTCCCGAAATACATATTCTACCCATCATCCAAATTCGATCCATGCCCTGCCGGGCTTACCGCCATGCAGTATAGGCAGCCGTCTGTCCAGACGGATCCGCATGGCGCAAACATTTGTTCAGGCAGAGTTGCATCTATCTTATAATAAAACATCCCCATCCACTTTTCAATCGATTACGTAAAAAACACCAAAAAAGGCAGACCCACGGCCTGCCTTTTTTACATTTCGTCCGATGCCATATGATATTCGCTTTCATACGCCCTCAGCAGCAAGTGCTTCAGGCCGATCTGAACAGCAAGCGCTTCAGGCTGGCCTGAGCAGCTGCATCATCTCTTACTCTCCATTTAATCAATCTTCCCATTCAGGAGATCTGGTTCGGTACAATAATGGGAAGCGCTTCCGGAATGTTCTCGATCACCAGGTGCTTGTGCTCCCCGCCGAACTCTCCGTCCCTCGTCCAGCTTACCGGATCATCAAACCACACCTCCAGCCTGGCCGTCTTGAACTTCACCACGTTCTTGTTCTCCGTGCCGCTCATCAAAGACGTCAGGATGCCAGGCGCTTCTACCGCGAGGAGCCCCGGCATGCGGATCAGCGTCACCTCGAACACCCCGTCATTGAGCGTGACATCACGCCCGGTGATCCCGCCAAAGCCCCCGACGGAATTGGAATTCGTGATCATGCCCAGCATGAAATCACCCGTCCCGGAACTCTCCACGCTCTCGTAATGCATGTGGTAGCTCTTCAGGCTCGGCAGGCTCTGCGCCCCCCGGACGATATAGGCCAGATGCCCAAGCATGTTCTTCATATCCTGCGGCGTGTCATAAGACACATTGACAAATGCGCCAAATGCCGCGACATACACAAAATAGCTGTCGTTCATACGACCGATGTCGCTGAGAAACACACTTCCCTTCATCACCGACTGCGCAGCTTCCTTCATCTGCTTCGGAATCCCCAGGCTTGCAGCATAGTCGTTCGTCGATCCGGCAGGGATATAGCCCAAAGGCCGCCTGAAACGCCCCGCCTGCATCCCGGTCACGACCTCATCCAGCGTACCGTCTCCTCCGCAACAGGCGATCAGGTCAAACGAGTCCCCGCATTCCTCCACAGTCCTTGAAGCATCCTTCACGCCCGCCGTCGGGTGTACGATAACCTCATATCCATGGGACGAAAACTCCTCCACGATATAGGATAATTCATTCCGGATCATTCCCTTCCCGGCATACGGATTATATATAAATAGAAGTCTCTTCATCGTCAGCAATACTCCGGGTCATATCAGGAAACCATTCTGCTGCAATCCTGAGCAATTATACGCGAGTATGATTTTTATTGCTGTTACGCATCCCTATGAATTCACTTGTAAATATCAGAATCCTTCATTTGTGAACCGGATTATGCGGCAGCCAGTATCGTTATCGTGTATATTTCTTATCCATAAATTACTTCGCCGAGGATGCGGCTTTCGTCTGAGATGGCTTCCATCCCTTATAGTTTTCGTAGCGGCGTTCCTTATGCTCATCCTGCGCCCACAGCTTATCCGCCACCGGCTTCCATGCCTTGGCATACGGAATGCACTTCTGGCAAAGATGCTCTGCACTCTCAGGACACTGCAGATCCGTGGAATGGGCTCCCGACTTGCGGACCATCTCCACAAGGATGCCGGGATTCTCCAGCATCGGGCAGGGACGCAGCATGTTCTTGTTGAACGGCTGACGGTTCCTGTATTCCTGGAACAGCGGCTGCTGCAGGCACTCAAGCACTGTATTGTTGTGGATATTCGCGCCGGAATAATGAATGAACACACACGGCTCCGCATCCCCGTTCGGGTTGATGTGGAAGTAGTTCCTTCCTCCGGCGATGCAGCCGCCGACAAACTCGCCGTCGTTCTGGAAATCCATCAGATAAATCTGCTTTCCGCCCCTGCGCGCGCGCACTTCGCGGATCCTGTGGTAAATGTACTCACGCTGCTCCGGGCTTGGCATCAGCTCCGGATGCGCGTCCATCCCTACCGGCATCAGGTGGAAATACCAGCTGAACCGGACACCCTTTTCGATCTCCATGTCAAAGAATTCATCACTGGTGACCGTCTCAAGGTTCGCCGCGGTGTAGGCGATGGATGTACCGAACAGGCAGCCATGCTCCCTCAAAACATCCATGGCATGCATGACCCGTCCGAAGACGCCCTCGCCCCTGCGCAGGTCGTTGACCTGGGAGAAACCTTCCAACGAGATCGAGAAACTCAGATTCCCAACCTTGCGGACCTCCTCCGCGAAAGCTTCATCGATCAGCGTACCATTTGTATAGGCGTGGAACGCGACATCATGGTGCTTCTTACACAGCTTCAGGATATCCGCCTTACGTACCAACGGCTCGCCGCCCGTGAACATATAGAAATAGATCCCCAGTTCCTTTCCCTGGGTGACCACGCGGTCCATATCCTCATAGCTCAGGTTCAGACGGTTTCCATACTCCGCCGCCCAGCATCCGACACAGTGCAGGTTGCAGGCACTTGTGGGATCCATCAGGATCAGCCATGGGATATTGCAGTCATACTTCTGCCGATTCGCGCGGATCGTCTTCGTCCCGTGGAACATTGCCTCAAATCCCAGATTCAGCAGCGTCATCTTCAGGACGTTCGGATCCAGCTCATCGATCAGGCGCATCACATACTGATTCCATTTTTCATTTGGATCAGTCATCATCGCACGGATCCGTGCATAGGACTCCTCTGAGAACATGTTTCCCACATACTTCTCGACGACATCAACAAGCCTCAGCATTCCCTTCTCACGATCCTTGTAAATACTGTGAAGCATCACATCGATCGCCTTCGAAAAGGCAATACGAGCCATCTTATGTGTTAAATCTGCCATCTTGCATCTCCTCTCATCCTGGCTGCGTCATCCATCCGGGCAACGCTCATTTTATATAGTTTTAAATACTGCATCATACGATTCAGACATCTTCTTTATGCAGTATTCGCAACGCAAATATCATCCATCAGATCCCGCGGCAAGCTCCCTGCAGATCTCATTCCGCATTTTACCTGCCTCAGATCAGGCTACAGCCAATATGTCACAGATAACGGATCAGGATCTCCGTACCTACAAAAGCAAGCATTGCTCCTCCGATCCCATAGATCACATAGCGGCCCTTGCATCCCTCCATGAAGCCATACCAGATTCCAAGCGCGCAGGCTGCCATCGTCGCTCCCGCGATCACGCAGGTTGCCATAATGATATTATGTCCGATAAAGCCCCATCCGATCCCGGCCATGAAGGTGAACACCGCGACCAGCACGACCTCCAGCACGATCCTTCTGTATGCGATCTCATGCAGCCGCTCCTGAACCGGTGCCCGGCGAAATGCTTTATAGATCATGTACGCTGCAATCAGAAGGAACAGGATCGCCGCGACAAAATAGCAAAAATTCTTCAGGTCCTCCGAATCGCTTGCGGCGAAAAACGGAATCCGGGTCAGCATATAACCGGACAGCATTGCGATCGTCTCGAAAACGCCGACGATCAGACAGATCACAAAAAGCACCTTAGGCTCAACCCTGCGCACCATAGAGCCTTCATACTGCCCGATCAGAAAAATATTCATGGAAAGGCCTGCCACAATCAGTATGTTTTCCAGTATACTCAACAGCCTTCCCCCCCAATCATCACATAAGCTGAAATAATCAGATGCACAGTATCTCGAGTGTAAAAGAAGGTCTCTTTCATTTCAAAATACAACCGTTCCTTCCTGACAAAAAGAAAACGACACTTGTCCTCAAGTGTCGCTTTTTGCGAAAGAACGCCGCTGATCACACCGTAAGCTCATGCAGCATCGGCTTAAGCCGCGCAGCACTGATCTGTCCCGGCGCGGACATCATGCCTGCCGTCGCAAACGTGATGCAGCTTCCGGTAAATGCACCGGCGGCGCGTGTCACCCTTCCGAGGTTTCCCATTGCCATGGTGATAAACGGGCGCTCTGCCCGCTCCTCCAGCATCTCGACCGATACCTCCATCAGGGCAAGCACATCCCTCCTGCTCCTGGGCATACACGCAATCTTCCCGATGTCACAGCCTGAGCGCTCCATCCTGGTCATTTTTTCTATGAGTGCTCCCTTTGAGGGCGTCCCTTCAAAGTCATGCCAGGACAGTATGACCTTTGCACCCATTTCCCGCACCCTCTCCACGAGGCTTTTGTTTTTTCCTCCGCCTGATGCCGGATGCAGCCGCTCCAGCTGCAGGTCGATCAGATCCACATATTGCGTTGCCGCAAGATTCCGCTCAATATAGGACTCCTCGGTGATCGCGATCTCCCCGCCCTCCTCTCTTGTCCGTATGGTATAAAGAACCGGCCTGCCGCCGACCGCGTTCCGGATCGCGGCAAGGGCAGGCAGCTCCTCTTCAAAATAAAAATCCGCCCTGAACTCCACCATGTCCGGATCACTCTTCACCACCTCATCCAGCACGCCCTTCAACTCGTCATAGGAATGTGCGATGACCGGCACGCAGATCTTCGGGTTCCCGTCGCCAAGTACAAGGTCTCTTACTCTGACCGTTTCCATCCAAGGTTCCTTTCCTGTATGCATTACGCTTTTCACAAAGAAAATGGGTAACTGTCCAGAACCTGTTCAGAACAGTTGCCCATCAGGGCTTTTCTGAACAGTTACGAAAATGGTTATAATTTAAAAAACCGCTCCTTCACCTGCTCCACCGGCATCTGCTTCCCGGTCCAGAGACGGAAGGCTTCCGCCCCCTGGAACAGCAGCATATCCAATCCTCCGATGGTGCTGCATCCGGCCTCTTCCGCCTGCATCATCAGCTTTGTCTTCCTGGGATGGTAGATGACATCCGTCACGCACAGGCCCGGGTGAAGGAGGGATGGATCATGGAGCACGGATGCGTCTTCCTTCGGCGCCATGCCGACGGAGGTCGCATTAACCACAAGGCTGCTATCCCCAAGGCACCTTCCGACCCCCGCCTCATCCGCAAGATCCGTCAGGTCAGCACTGCAGCCTGTCCTGCTGCTGATCCTATCCGCCAGATCCCTTGCAGCCTCGAAGGAGGCGGATCTTCGGCTGACCAGATGCAGCTTCTTCACGCCGTCCAGCGCCAGCTGCACACTGAGGGCGCTGGCAGCGCCCCCTGCGCCAAACACAGTCACCTCTTTGCCCTCAGGTTCATAGCCATGCTCTCTGACAGACCGGACAAATCCGATCCCGTCCGTATTATACCCTGTAAGCGCTCCATTCTCATTGACAACCGTATTGACAGCACCGATCAGATCCGCCGCCTCGGTGACATGATCCAGGTATTCCATCACCTTCTTCTTGACCGGCATCGTCAGATTAAACCCATAGGCATTCAGATCCCGGAATACACGGACTGTCTCACCGATCTTTCCGGTTCCGACTTCAAAAGCCAGGTAGACGGCATCGATCCCGAGAGTCATAAACGAATAGTTATGCATGGCAGGGGACAGACTGTGCGCCACGGGGCTTCCCAGAAGTCCCCCGAATCTGGTATGTCCTGTGATCTGGTACATGCTTCCTCCTTCCGGCTCTTCGCCTTATAAATGTCCAGAAATACCCCCCTCTTTAAGCTGCTGCATAATACGGCGAGACTTTCTGACGCAGATATCGAAAAACAGACGTAACTGTTCAGGACAGCCCGAAGCACTTGCTGCTGAGGGCGTATGAAAGTGTAA
>CAMJIC010000068.1 GCA_946405675.1 uncultured Clostridia bacterium | reverse complement strand
CGCGGATCTGCAGTGGTCCGGCAACGATGTGGAAGGAGCGAATGCGCTTCTGGATGAAGCCGGCATCGTTGACAGCGACGGAGATGGATGGAGAGATATCGACGGTGAAAAGATCAGCCTGAACGCAGTCTGCCCGAATGGATGGACCGACTGGATGGCAGCGATGGAAGTGGTCGCGGCTGCCGGTAAGAACATCGGCATCGAGATCACCACGCTGTTCCCGGAATGGGATATCGTTCAGACCGTATTCACCAACCCGAACCAGACTGAGTATGACATCTTCATGTGGTCGCCGGATGGCGCAGGCCCGTCCATGCCCTGGGGCCGTGTCCGCCAGTTCCTGGATGGAGACCTTGTAGGAATCGAGAATAACTGGACCGGAAATTTCGGACAGTATCAGAACGAGCGTGCAACGGAGATCATCAAGCAGATCCCGCTGACCTCCGATCCGGAAGAACTGAAGGCGCTGTATACGGAAGCCATCGAGATCTACCTGACGGAAGTCCCGAGCTTCTCGCTGATGTACCGTCCGGCTGTGTTCCACGCAGTCAATGAGTCCGTATGGACCAATTTCCCGGAGGATGGCGACGGCAGGAATATCCCGCCCGCGGACTGCACCGACGGATATGGGATTGCCGCCCTCTATGACCTGGAGCTGGTAGGCTGAACGATTCCAACAGAAAGCTCCGGGTAACTGTAACCGTAAGGAGCTGTTCAGAAATAACTTGTACATATGACGCAGGACAAACGTTCATATGCAAGGAGGAAAACGCAGCCGTAGCGGGCTACGGCGAGGCTTTCCAACGCAGCAGATGAGCGTTTGGACAAGTCAGATGTACAAGTTATTCTGTAACAGATCCTAACTGTTCAGAACAGGTTCTGAACAGTTACAGCTCCGGTTTATGATTCGTCCATAGAGAAAGCAGGGGCTGCCATAAAGATCTTATGGCAGTCCCTCTTCTGTTACAGCCTTATGAGAACGATTGTGACGGGTCCCTGTTCAGGACAGCCCGAAGCACTTGCTGCTGAGGGCGTATGAAAGCATAGATTCAGCGGCATCGGGTGATTCAGGATGCGAAGCATCGCCCGATGCGTAACCGTTCAGAAAAGGTTCTGAACGGTTACAAATTCTGATCGTCACGTTTTTTATCATGAGGGCACAATGGAAAGGAACATCCCATGAAGGGTTATTGGAAATACTTCAGAAAGAAGATCATCTGGTTCCTGATTACCTTTGTCGCTGCCGTCCTTCTGAACTTTGTCCTTCCCCGCCTGATGCCAAACGATCCGGTTGCCGCCATCACAGGCAAGATGGCGCAGGGGATGACGGATGCCACAGCGTCCCAGCGGATCTATGAGCAGTACGCAGAAGAATTCGGCACGAATAAACCGATGATCGAGCAGTTTTTTATTTTCGTCAAAAATCTGTTCCGGGGGGATCTTGGAACATCCTTCAGCCAGTACCCGAGAAAGGTCAGCGACATCATCGCAAGCTCCATCTGGTGGACCATTGCCCTCCAGCTTCCCGCCATCATCGTCGGATGGCTGATCGGCAATGTACTGGGCGCCCTTGCGGCTTACGTCCGTAAAGGCTTCGACAAGGTCCTGCTTCCCCTGTCCATCTTCATCAGCAACATCCCGGCCTTCGGCATGGCAGTGATCATGCTGGTGCTTTTCGCGGTCAGGCTGAAGGTCGCACCGACCTCCGGCGGCTATAACTACGACATGATCCCGAACTTCAGCTGGAAGTTCGTACAGTCTGTGATCGCCCATTACCAGCTCCCCTTCTGGAGCATTGTCCTGGTTTCCATCGGCGGCCAGGCCATTGGCATGCGGTCCATGTCGATCTATGAGCTGAATGCGGATTATGTTAAATATGCCCGCTTCCTTGGCATCAGGGACAGCAAGATCGTGGGTTACGTGTTCCGCAATGCCATGCTCCCGCAGATTACGGGGCTTGCGATGTCCATCGGAACCATGGTAGGAGGTGCACTGGTGGCGGAGATCATTTTCAGCTACCCCGGGCTGGGGAGTACGATGCTGTCCGCCATCTCCGGCGGGGATTATCCGCTGATCTCGGCAACCACCCTGATCATCACTCTGATGGTGCTGGTGATCAGCTTCCTTCTTGACATTATCTACGGATTCATTGATCCCCGCGTCAAAGCGGCGCAGTTTGACTGAGAGGAGGAAGGGCATGAATATCATGATGAAAGGCGCTCATTCCTCAGATGCAGCCAGACTGTGTGTAAGAAAGGGGGGATGGGTATGAAGAATACGATCCGGCAGATTTTCCATTCTTCCAAGTTCGTGGCGGGATTTGTCATCTTCGTCGCGATCCTGCTGTTTATCCTGCTGTATCCATTGTTCCAGCCGGGCAATCCGCTGGAGATGATCGGTGTGGGTACCTTTGCGGAACCCGGTACCTATGTCTCCCTCTATGACAGCGTGACGGCTCCTTCCGAAACCCTGAACCTTCCGGACGCGGCATCCAACAGGCTCGCAAGTGTGCTGAAGGAGGAAGACCGGGCGAAAATGGCGGAATACCTTGTGGCAGTGGGTGTTCCATCGGAAGAGATCGATGTAGCGGATACGGAGGCTTTGCTTGCCCTTTGGGAGAAGCATTACGATGAGACCGCAAGGCCGGCGGGCATGACGAAGGCGACAAGAAACTATTATAAACGCCTGAACCAGTCCCTGAACTCCATGGGCTCCGGATCGGAGCTAAGCGTGGTGGAGCAGGGGGAAGGCGGCGAAGCGTCCACCATCGCAACGATCGGCAGCTCTGATTATGTCAATGTCAGGAAGGTTCCCAACAGGAAAACATTGCTTCTGGGAACCGACAATTTCGGCCGGGACGTGCTGAAGGAGCTGGCCTCCGCGGCGGGAACCTCCGTTGTGATCGGCCTGATCGCCGGGACGGTCGCGACACTCATCGGCCTTCTCCTGGGACTTTTGTCCGGGTATCTGGGGGGATTCGTCGATGACATCATCATGTTTTTTACCAACATATTCACGGTTATCCCGAGCTTTGTCCTGCTGATCCTGATCTCCTATTCCATCGGTCAGGACCAGAGAGGCGCAGGGGTAGTGGCACTGGTCATCGGCCTGACGAGCTGGACCTGGACCACACGTTCCGTGCGTTCCCAGGTGATCTCCCTGAGGAACAGAGACCATGTCAACCTGTCCAGGCTGTCCGGACACGGGCTGTTCCGGATCCTGATGACCGATATATTGCCATATATCGCAAGCTATGTGGTCATGGCATTCATCCTGCAGGTTTCCAGCGGGATCCTGGCGGAGGCGCAGCTCAGCCTCCTTGGCCTGGGGCCGAAGACCACGGAAGTGCCGACCCTCGGGCTGATGATGAACTGGGCCATGCTGTATTCGGCGCATCTGAACGGATCCTGGTGGGCATATTTCCCCGTGATCCTGATGATCACGCTCATCTCATTCTCGCTGAACCTGATGAACACCGGGCTGGACCAGGTATTCAACCCGACGCTGCGTGACTAAAGGAGGCAGACATGGCAAAGACAATACTGGAGGTCAGGGAGCTGACCACCAAATATGTGACCAGGTTCCGGGAGGATGTCTACGCGGTTGACCACGTATCCCTCAGCATCGAAGAGGGAAAGAGCCTTGGGATCGCGGGGGAGAGCGGCTGCGGAAAGTCCACCCTTGCGCTGAGCCTGATGGGGTACTATTTTCCGCCGCTGCATTACATGAGCGGAGACAGCATCGTGGACGGAAAGAACCTCTCCGGGATGAGCCCGGATGATGTCCGGAAAAATGTACTTGGATCAGATGTTGCCTATATCCCGCAGGCTGCGATGAATGCCCTCAATCCCATCCGGAAGATCGGTGCCTTTATTGAAGACGTGATCAGGGCGCACGATCCCGCAAGGAGCAGGCAGGATATCCGGGATATGGCGCGCAAGCGTTTTGAAGAACTGCACCTTCCCCAGGAGGCGCTGGACAAGCATGCGGTGGAGCTGTCGGGGGGCATGAAGCAGAGGGTGGTCATTGCTGTGTCCACGATCCTTTCCCCGAAGGTGCTGATCGCGGACGAGCCCAGCTCGGCCCTGGATGTCACCAGCCAGAAGGTGGTGATCCGGATGCTGAAGGAGATGATGGAGAAGGGCTTCATCAAGTCCATGATCTTCATTACCCATGAGCTGCCGCTTCTGTACAATGTCACGGACGATATCATGGTGATGTATGCGGGGCAGATTGTTGAGCGGGGGAGCGCGAAGGAGATGGTTTTTGACCCGGTGCATCCGTATTCCCGGGGCCTGATGCGTTCGATCCTTGTCCCCGAGGACGGAACCCGTGCAAATAAGCTGATCGCGATTCCGGGCACGCCGCCGAACCTGAAGAAACCGCCCGCAGGCTGCCGCTTCGCGCCGCGCTGCCGGTATGCAATGCCGGAATGCCAGTTCAACGCGTATCCGATCCGCGATTTTGCCCCGGGCCGTTCCTGGCGCTGTGCCCGCACGCCGGAGCATCTGAAGGAGGTGTATGCACGTGAAGATGGATAATGCAAAGGATCAGAATACAGTCACACTCGACAGGCGCAGGGATATCTCTCAAAATCCTTTGTGCCTGAGCGGGAAAGGCGTAACCCGGGTCTTCGGGACCGGGAGGCGGCAGATGACGGCGGTTGACCATGTGGACTTTGAATTCCGTAAGGGAGAGCTGGTCAGCATTGTAGGAGAGAGCGGCAGCGGGAAGACGACGCTCTCCCGCATGCTTCTGGGACTGCTTTCCACGTCGGATGGGGAGATCTGGTTTGAAGGAAAGCCCAGGGACATTTCCACCCGTGCAAAAAAACGCCAGTACTGGAAAAATATACAGGCGATTTTCCAGGATCCCTTTTCTTCCTTCAATGTTTTTCATAAAATAGATGATGTACTGCTTGACTGCATCCGGATGACCGGCGGCCGGGACCTTCCAAAGGAGAAGAAAACGGAGCTGATGACGCAGGCCTGCAGCTTCGTGAACCTGAAGTTTGAGGAGCTGACGAACAAATATCCCTTTGAACTGTCCGGAGGGCAGATGCAGAGGCTGATGATCGCGCGCATTTTCCTGCTGAAGCCCCGCATCCTCCTTGCCGATGAGCCGACCTCCATGATCGATGCCTGTTCCAGGGCTACGATCCTGGATATGCTGCTGAACCTGCGTGATGAGATCGGCATGACGGTTATATTCATCACCCATGATATCGGTCTTGCCTATTACATCTCGGATACGGTCTACATCATGGAGCATGGGAAGTTCGTGGAGCACGGCAGTGCCGATGAGGTCATCCTCTCACCGAAGGCACCATATACGAAGCGTCTGATCAGTGACGTGCCGAAGATCCATGAAGCGTGGGACCTGAGCACAGTAGAAGGATAGCCGGATTACAAGTCACACCCGTGCCAGCAATGAAAGGAAAGCAAATAATGGACATTCAAAAACTCATCGCAGAAATGACACTTGAGGAGAAAGCATCGCTTTTGTCGGGGGATGATTTCTGGCATACAAAAGCGGTGGAGCGTCTGGGGATTCCCCGGACGATGGTTTCGGACGGCCCTCACGGACTGCGAAAGCAGGCGGATGAGGCGGATCATCTGGGGATCAATGAGAGTATCAAGGCGGTCTGTTTTCCGGCGGCCTGCGCCACGGCGGCGAGCTTTGACCGCAGCCTGCTCAGGCGTTCGGGCGAGGCCATCGGAGATGCCTGCCAGCATGAGGACATCAGCGTGATCCTGGGGCCGGCGATCAACATCAAGCGATCGCCGCTGTGCGGGCGTAATTTTGAGTATTTCAGTGAAGATCCGTATCTTGCCGGAGAGCTGGCCTCCTCATTTGTCCAGGGCGTCCAGAGCAAAAACGTGGGGACAAGCGTCAAGCACTTTGCCGCGAACTCCCAGGAGCACAGGAGGATGTCCTCAGACAGCGTGGTGGATGAGCGGACGATGCGTGAGATTTACCTCTCTGCGTTCGAGACGGTTGTCAGGAAGGCAAAGCCGTGGACACTCATGTGTTCCTACAACAAGGTCAATGGAGAGTACGCGTCCCAGAATCATTGGCTTCTGACTCAGGTGCTGCGTGATGAATGGGGATTTGACGGTTATGTCATGAGTGACTGGGGGGCTGTGAGCGACCGTGTGAAGGGAGTCCATGCTGGCCTTGATCTGGAGATGCCATCAAGCGGCGGGACGAATGACCGCCGGATTGTGGAGGCCGTCCGTGCAGGGATCCTGGATGAGAAGGATGTGGACCTGGCGGTGGAACGGATCCTGCGGATTGTAGATCGATATATTGCGAACCGTAGAAGCGATACGCCCTGGGATATGGAAGCGCAGCATGCCCTGGCGGCAGACATCGCCGCGCAGTGCATGGTGCTGCTGAAAAACAAGGACCATGTTCTTCCCCTTGGCAAACATGAAAGAGTTGCAGTCATCGGGCAGTTTGCCCGTGCCCCGCGCTACCAGGGCGGCGGAAGTTCCCATATCAACAGCTTCCGGGTAGAGAGCCTGATGGATGCCATCGGGCTGGACGGCAATGTCATTTACTCAGAGGGTTACGGGACGGATACGGAAGAGCCAAACGAGGAGATGATCAGGAACGCGGCGCTTGTCGCAGTCAATTCGGACAAGGTTGTGATCGTCGCGGGACTTCCGGATTCTTTTGAAAGTGAAGGCTATGACCGCACGCACATGCGCCTGCCTCGCTGCCAGAATGAGCTGATTCGCCGTGTGGCTGCCGCCAACCCGAACACCATCGTGGTGCTCTACAATGGCGCTCCTGTCGAGATGCCCTGGATCGATGATGTGAAGGGTGTGATCGAGGGATATCTTGGCGGGCAGGCGGTTGGCGCTGCGACAAAGGCGGTTCTGTGGGGGGCTGTCAACCCATGCGGACGTCTGCCGGAAACATTTCCCATTCAGCTGGAGGACAACCCGTCCTGGCTGTCCTACGGCGGGGAAGGAAATACGGCAGTATACAATGAAGGCATTTTTGTCGGATACCGTTACTATGACCGTAAAAAAATGAAGGTGCGTTTCCCCTTCGGCTATGGTCTGAGCTATACCACCTTCCGCTACAGCAACCTGCTCCTGGACAAGGGAAAGATCACGGATCAGGAGACGGTGAAGGTGAGCGTGGATGTCACGAATACCGGCGACCGGGCGGGAGCCGAGGTGGTGCAGCTGTATGTGGGCGCGCCTGAGAGCGACCTCTTCCGGCCGGTGCGGGAACTGAAGGGATTTGAGAAGGTATTCCTGGAGCCGGGAGAGACAAAGACCGTCACCTTCGGGCTTGACGCAAGGGCATTTTCATACTGGAATATCAGGCTGAAGGACTGGTTCGTCAAGAGCGGTACATACCACATTCAGATTGGCAGAAGCAGCCGTGACATCGTCCTGACAGCGGGCCTTCTGGTGGAAGGGACGAAGGAAGACTTTGTGGAACCGGTCACTCCGGACACCATTTTCATGGATCTGAAGAAGAATCCTGCGGCGATGGAGGCATTGGCTCCCTTGCTGGGGCGGATGAAGGCGGTGCTGGGAGGCAGCACTGAAGAGAAGGATGCGCCGGACGATACAGGTACATCCCAGGATGCTGCCACGGGCGGCAGTGATGCAGCCAGGAGTAAGGAAGACAGCGCAGCAAAAGAAAGAAGTGCTGCATCGGAAGCGATCACGGACAATATGATGGAAGCCATGCTTCAGTACATGCCCCTGCGCGGGGTGCTGAGCTTTGGCGAGGGCGCGGTGTCTTATGAAGATCTGCTGTCGATCATAAAGAAAATGCATTCGTAAGGAGCTTCTCTCGCTCCCGAAACGGTGAAGATCCGGCGCAGGAAGCGGTGAAAGTATCTTTTGCCGCTTCCTGTTTTTATGCATTGAATAGTAATGAGTTTTCAGAGGGAGGTCATACATATGATACATTACAGCTTAAATGGCCGGTGGCTTATGGCCGGCAGCAGGGATGGCACCCCGGAGCAGGGTACCGGCAGCCCGGGGACAGGGGGCACATGCCTCAGGGAGACGGAAGGAAAGCGCACGCAGGATGGAAGACATGCATGGACAGAGGGAACCATACCAGGTTCTGTTTACTCATTTCTGCTTGATGCGGGGAGGATGGATGATCCATACTACCGGGACAATGAACTGGATGCTTTGAAGCGCATGGATCAGGATTATATCTTCTTCAGAACTTTTATTCCGGCGGATGGCATCCTCTCCTGTGCGCATCAGGTTCTCAGGTTTGATGGAATCGATACGTTGTCGGAGGTATGCCTGAACGGCCAGGTGCTGGGGCGGACAGACAACATGCACATCTCATGGGAGTTTGATGTTTGCGGGATTCTGCGTCCCGGTGAAAATGAATTGTCTGTCACGATTTTTTCCCCGACACGTTTTATCCGGGAGGCGGATGAGCGGTATCATCTTGGCGGATCGGATGAATGCATGCGCGGATTCCCCCACCTGCGCAAAGCCCATTGCATGTTCGGATGGGACTGGGGTCCCCGTCTTCCCGACGGCGGCATCTGGAGGGATGTCACCCTGCTTGGATGGAATCAGTCCCGGATCGAAGAGGTGAAGATCCGGCAGCGGCACCTGATCAAAGAAGATGCAAGGGCAGCCGCCGGTGATCCGGAGCATGCCTGCGCGGCAAGAGAAGGAAGGATCTGCGTCGATCTGACAGTTGAGGTTGTGCAGAGCGGGGACTTGCCTGTGGAGATCACCCTGGCAGGGCCGGATAAAACAGAAGCTGTCCTGAAGAACGGAAAGCCTTTCCGGATCGAGAATCCAAAGCTGTGGTGGCCCAACGGGCTGGGAGACCAGGCGCTGTATGAGGTGAAGGCATCGCTGATGGAGCCTGACCGCTGCGTGGAGCCAGACTGCGCGGCTTTGAAAGAAACGGCCGGTAATGGCACAGATGCACGGAAAGACGCACGGGCAGATTCACGGGCAGATGCACGTAATGAAGCGCGTGCTGCCGAAACAGTGACCCGCCGTATTGGCCTGCGCACCCTCACCATGCGCCGCGACCAGGATGAATGGGGGGAATCCTTCGCGATGGAGGTGAACGGTCAGTGCGTGTTTTCGATGGGTGCTGACTATATCCCCGAGGACAACATCCTTTCCCGCATGAACATGGAGCGGACCGCCCGGCTTCTGGAAATGTGCGTTCAGGCGCATTTTAACGTGATCCGGGTCTGGGGAGGCGGATTCTATCCTGCGGACTGGTTCTTTGATCTGTGTGATGAGATGGGCCTTGTGGTGTGGCAGGACATGATGTTTGCCTGCGCCAACTACAGGCTGACGGATGAATTTGCTGCACTCATCCGTACCGAGATCACCCAGAATGTGCGCCGCATCCGGCATCATCCATCCCTTGGCATCTGGTGCGGCAACAACGAGATGGAGCAGTTTGCCCTGGAGCGGGCATATGATGGCAATGACCTCACCGCGTCGGATTATCTGATCCAGAACGAATTCATCATTCCCGGGATCGTGAAGAAGGAAGACCCGGATGCATTCTACTGGCCATCCTCGCCATCCTCAGGCGGGCATTTTGACATGCCTCAGGATCCGAACCGCGGAGACGTCCACTTCTGGGCAGTCTGGCATGCGGGCGTTCCATTTACCGAATATCGTAAGTATCACTTCCGGTATATGTCTGAATTCGGTTTCCAGTCTTTCCCGTGTATGGAAACGGTGAGAAGCTTCACGGAAGAGGGAGACCGGAACATCTTTTCCTATGTGATGGAAATGCATCAGCGAAATTCCGGCGCGAATGGGAAGATCCTTCAGTACCTGTCGGCAACTTACCTGTACCCTGGGAACTTTGAAACCTTGCTGTATGCGTCGCAGCTGCTTCAGGCAGATGCCATCCGGTATGGCGTGGAGCACCTGCGCAGGAACCGGGACAACCAGCGCTGCATGGGTGCCGTTTACTGGCAGCTGAACGACATCTGGCCTGTGGCATCCTGGGCCAGCGTGGACTATTTCCAGCGGTGGAAAGCATTGCATTACGCGGCTGAGCGCTTCTTCGCGCCGGTGCTGCTCAGCTGTGAAGAAGACAGCATGGTGTCCCGCGGGGAGACCTGCATCACGCAGCCTTGTGCCGGAGAAAACGGAACGTATGCACAGATCAGCCGTGCGCGCCTCAATGTCTCGAATGAGACCTGGGATCCTGTGAAAGGTGAGGTGGTCTGGGAACTGCGCCTGCCGGACAGCACCGTGATCGAAAGCGGTACATTCCCGGTGAATGTACCGCCCTTCTCGACGCAGTGGTGCAAAGAGCTGGATTTCTCGGCGTATGACCCCAGGCAGGTACATCTGACATACAGGCTCTCCGGGAATGCCGGCTTCTCAGGTATGGGCAGTGTCCTGTTCACAGCGCCAAAGCACTATCGCTTTGCAGATCCAAAGCTGTCAGTTTCCGCCGGGCCAGGCCCGGATGAAGTGACCGTCAGCGCTCAGGCATACGCAAGGTATGTGGAGATCTATTCAGAAGATGGATATATCCACACGGACGACAACTTCTTCGATCTCGAAGCCGGGGAACGGACAGTGAAGATCCTGGAAGGAAAACCGGACCATCTGCGCGTACGCAGTGTGTTTGATATTCGCTGAGCATTCGTTTCGTGAATAGTAATGATGTGATTGCGAATATCAGCGTATTATGATACAATTTGACTATATTTGATTATACATGAAGACAAAAAGCCGTGAGGAGGTGGGGTTGCAGATGCGTATGATGGCAGGCATAAGGAATGAGTCGTGTCCCGTTCCACTCCTGTCCATTCTCCATGGGCACATCTCGAAAGAAAAAACATGACAGCCGCGGGAAAACATAGAGAGCGTTCCTGCGTATGCAGCAACAATGAAAGGAAATGCAGGGTGGTCGTATGAATGTGTTCTTGAGAGTGTTACTCAGTGTTTATTTTGGAGACAGCTCGTGGTATCAGATTGTCATTCGGATCCTGTATATGGCAGGAGTCTGGAGGATCCTGAAAAAATCCGGCCTGAAGGGCTGGTGGGCGCTGGTTCCGTGGGCAAGGGAATATATGATCGCG